>SLQR01000050.1 GCA_007131405.1 Candidatus Izemoplasma sp. | reverse complement strand
TTAAGTCAAATATTAAATTTATGTATTTGTTGTAGTCTTTTGTGTCGATGTTTATTTTTTTTAGTAAATTTGTTAGTTCTTCGACTGTGTTTTTTTCTACTACTTCTTGAAAATCTAAGATGCCTACGACGTCGTTGAATACGGGGTATATCTCGGTTATTACGTCGTATAGTTTCTTTGTGTTTTGAAACTTTGTTGTTTCTAGGATGAATGAGTTTATTTTTGTGAGCCAGCTTTGTGGGTCGAATCTTTTGACTATTTTTTCGTCTTCGTATTTTTCTATGCCTGATAGTGCGGGTACGTTTTCGTTGAGTGATGAGATGCTTTCTACTACTCTGTGTACTTCTGAGCTTCTTTTATCTTGTATTTTTTTGATGTATTCTTTTTTCTCAAGCGTTGATAAAACATAGCTCATACTTGAGTTTGCAATCAAGACTTTTTCAAGCAGCAAAGCCACAGTCATTGTGCCTTTGTGGTAAAGTGCCTCCATTGTTCCAAATTCCGTTGGATTAAGATGGTATTTTTTAATATCATTTTTTATCACACTTGACAAGCTTTCTTGTGCTCTAAAAAGAATGGTAATCGTCTTCAAGTCTTTAGTCATTCAAGTACTCCTTTTTGAAGGTTTTTGTGCTGCGAACCGTATCAATTGGTCGTACAATGGTTTCAATGTATGCACGTTTCCCGCGATATGCAGGTGGCAACGCAAGCTTCTCACCCAAGGTTTCATAATCTTCCTCATCATCAATAAATCCCGGTCCTTCAGTCGCAAATTCAAACAATAATCCCGGGTATAATCGTGTATAGAGTGATTTGAAATAGAAGCGATCAACAAACCCTGAATGGCCTGCCCCGATTGCGTCTAATTGTTCAATCCAGTCATCAAGTTCCTGTTTATCTTTAATGCGAAAAGCAACGTGGTGAACACCACCATACCCTTGTTGACCACGACGTAAATCCGGTTGATAGTCTATAATCACACTCGCACCGTTTCCACCTTCCCCCATTTCATAAAGTGTATAGGTGTTCATCTTATCCACTTTGCGCATGAACATATGTTCGGTCAAAATTCGGTTTATGCGCGCTTTGTCACGAACACGTAAGAAAATCGGACCTAGACCAATAATAGCAAAATCATTTGGTACGGGTCCTTTATCCCAAGGAAGACCTGGGGCAACCCCTTCAATATCTTGGTCTGAAAATAGCGCGTAATTCTGTCCATCAAAATCGTCAAAAAACAATACTTTGCGATTAAATAATGACAAAGACTCATACGAAATGTCGTAATGGTCAAAGCGTTTTTTCCAGTAATCAATTGCATCGTCACTGGCTACACGAAAGCCCGTTCGCGCAATTTCATCGGAACCTTTTTGCGCCTTAGCGCTTCCTCTAAAATCAAAAAATGTCATATCAGTACCGGGATTCCCCCTATCATCAGCAAAGAATAAGTGATACGTATTAATATCATCTTGGTTTACAGTTTTCTTAACTAACCTTAACCCCAGTATATCCGTAAAAAACCCATATATCTTTTCAGCACTACTTGTAATCGCAGTTACATGGTGAATGCCTTTTAGTTGATTCATAAGATCACCTCTTAGTACTATTATATTTCGAATTCGAAATAGTTACAAACAATATGCGTTATAATAAAAAAAGAATCCAGGGATTCTTTTTTTATCTTTAAGCGCTTATGTGTCAGCCCCATAAAAGTAAACCGATAATCGAAAAAACAAATGCAATCGACGATAAAACAAGTCCTGTGATTGCTAAGCCTCGTTTTTCATAGTTCGTAATGCCTATATACGAAACAATAAAACCTGCAACGGCTGTAAAGACGCCGATAAATAACGGCATAAACAAACTAAGTAATCCAATAATGAATCCAATTAATCCTGGTGTGTTAAACGGTGGAAGTGCAGATGGTTCATAACTCGCATTGTTATCGTACTCATTTAACTCATCGTACATACTTCGTTTCTTATCATTAATTGGATAACCACATGATGGACATTCTTTTGCGGAATCCGACACACTATTGTTACATTCTGGGCATGTAATCATTGCCATAAAACCATCCTCCAAGTAACTTTATTAATAAAGGGTTATCCCCAATATTTATCATATTATACTGCATCACTAAACACCTTGTTAAAAAGATGCAAGGATAATAATGCCAAAGAGTGAGAAAACAAAATCAATTGAAGCTAGTACAATAGCTGCAATCGCAAAGCCTTTTCGTTGGTAGTTCATAATGCCCATTAGTGCCACAATAAACGCACCAACCGAGACAAAAATAGATAGAAACACAGGGAAAAATATTAAACTGACTAAAGCGACAATAAAGGCAACAAGCCCTGGGGTATTAAAATCGCTGTCTTCCCAGGTGTTTTTCGCGTTGTGATCATACTCATTTAAATCATCGTACATACTTCGTTTCTTTTCATTAATTGGATAGCCACATGATGGACACATCTTTGCACTCGATGAAATACTTGTGCCACATTCAGGGCATAGTACTAATGCCATAAAAATCCCTCCAGTATTGATAAATAGTATTTATGTAAATTGTATTAACGCATTAATTTAAAAATAGATGTTGTATCTGGATCGACTTGACCGTATCGAACAAAAATAAGAATTTCTTCAATAAAGCCAATCAGGTATATAATCAAGATAAGCGCGACGAAATAGGTAGTATCAACAAAATACGATGAGACAACAAGAAAGTAAATCAAAACCGCATTAAAGCGAAGTATATTTGTATGCATCATAATGGGCTTGCCACACCAAATGGTTGAAACCACAAACGAAATAAATAAAACACTAAAGAAACTAAACAGCAAATATTGATTTGGTAAAATGTATTCTGGATACAATCGGTAAAGGAAAAAAGCTGTTGACAAGTAAAACACCAAATCAGCAATCGAATCAAGTGATTTTCCTAGTTCAGTAACTTGATTAAACTTGCGCGCAACCTTTCCATCAAAAAAGTCCGTAGACCCCAGCAAAATATAACCAATTAAAAAACTTATTCGCATATCCAGAAAGACAAAAAGAAAAAGCACTGGTAAAAAAATAAGTCTTGAAGCAGAAAGTGCATTTGCAGCGTTCACATTTTTATTTTTCATGGGTTTTCTCCCTACTCAATTTCCTTAACAACACCACTATAATACCATGGAATAAGAAATAGGAACAAGCAAAAGTTATGAAAAAGCCATAAATTCTGAGAATTTATGGCTTTATAGATAACCTTAATCTTGTTTGTGTTCTTCAACAATTTTAGAAATCAGTTGATCAGGTACCTCGTCATAGCGAACAAATTTTCGACTAAATGACCCGCTACCTTGCGTCATCCCTTTTAAATCTATGTTGTATTTCACGATTTCTGCTTCAGGCATTTCTGCTTGTATCATTTGTCGCCCACCACTAATCGGATCCATTCCAAGGACTCTTCCGCGACGTTTATTTACATCGCCCATTACATCGCCAACATAATCATCTTTGACCGTAATCTCAACTGCCATGATAGGCTCTAAAATGGTTGGTTTTGCTTGTTCAATGGCATTTCTAAACGCTAGTGAAGCAGCGAGTTTAAAAGATATCTCATTGGAGTCCACCGCATGGTAAGAACCATCAGTAAGAATCGCGCGGACACCAATAACTGGGAATCCTGCTAACGGTCCTTTTCTAAACGTTTCGATAAGCCCTTTTTCAACCGCCGGGAAGTAGTTTTTCGGTACACTACCACCGTGAATACGCTCTTCAAATTCAAATTCTTTTTCATTGGGATCCATCGGTTCAAAAATCATTTTAACGACACCAAACTGTCCAGATCCACCTGATTGTTTCTTATGGCGTCCTTCGGACTCTGTTTTGCGTTTAATGGTCTCACGGTAAACAATCTTTTGATCCATGGTATCCACTTCAACTTTAAACATATTCTTCATTTTATCAAGGATATATTGGATGTGTGACATCCCCTGCCCACCAAGCAACAACTGTGCTGTCTCAGCGTTACGAATCACTTCAAACGATGGATCTTCAACATTTAATCGCTGAAGCACAGAAGACAGTTTGTCTTCATCTTGCTTATTCTTTGGATGAATAGCAACATAAATCGTTGGCGTACGGAAAGCTGGACCGTTAAAGACAATCGGTTTCTTTGGATCGGCAAGTGTACACCCGGTATAAATACTATCAATTTTTGTCACTGCACCAATATCACCAGCGACAAGTTCATCAACTTCGATTTGTTCTTTCCCACGCGTGGTGAATAGCGAACCAATTTTAACCACTTTTTTTGTGTTTGTGACCATGACTTCTTGGCCGGTTTTTAAGGTTCCACTAAATACCTTAACTAAGTTCACCGTTCCAATAAAAGGGTCAACCGTTGTTTTAAAAACATACGCTGAGAAGGGTTCACTGTCCTTCGTTTCTCGAATAACTTCCTTATCGGATTCTGGGTCTTTTCCTGCCATCGGTTTAAGGTCATTTGGGGCTGGCATAAATTTTGCTATGATATCCAAAATCGCCACGATACCAATATCTTTTACCGCAGATCCCAAAACAACTGGTTTAAGTTCACCATCTAAGACCCCTTGGCGTAATCCGCCATAAATCTCTTCTTGTGTCAATGTTTCACCGGCAAAGTGTTTCTCAAGTAGTTCTTCTGAAGTTTCTGCAACTGACTCAACAATCTTTTCACGGTGTTCTTCAACTTCAGCTCTCAGTTCATCAGAAACCTCACTTTCAACCACTTTTTCACCGTCAAACAAGCGCGTTTTCATGTCAACGAGATCAACGTAGCCCTTAAAAGCATCTGCCTCACCAATCGGCCATAAGAATGGAACCGCTTGATACCCTATAATCTGGCGAATTTGATCAATAAGTTCTTCAAACTTAATGTTTTGCTTATCCATTTTATTAATAAAAACAACTGTCGGGATATTGCGTTCGCTTAACTCTGTCAAAACTCTCTCTGTCCCGATATCGATACCTTTTGTTCCGTCCAACACAAGCACAGCACCCTTAACAACCGTAAGTGCTTGATGCTCTTCATTGACGAATTCTTCGCTACCTGGTGTATCCAAAAAGTTGAATTTGTATCCTTTATACTCAACAGGAATCAAACTCATTGAAAGAGAAGTCAATCGGTTCTGTTCTTCTTGTAAGTAGTCTGAAGTCGTATTTTTCTCTTCGACGCTTCCCTTCTTCTCCTTGGCGCCCGTTACATAAAGTACGGACTCCATAAAAGAAGTCTTACCTGAACCTAAGTGCCCCATCACTGCGATGGTGCGGATGTTCTCAACCTTGTACTTTTTCATTGTATACACAGCCTTCCATAGTATAGTATGTTTTGACTCGTTACTTCTTTATTATAGCAATTATTTAAAACAAATCGCAAGACTTTCTGGTAATCGTTTTCATCACCTTCTTAAAACGTTTTGTCTTCTTAATAAAATAAAAAAGTCACGCTCGAAAAAAACGTAACTTATATTAAGTTCATCATACGGAACAAGACAACAATAAAGAAAAGGGAGAAGACCGCAAAAGCTGTTGACCATAAAACCAACTGACTCGCCAATTCATCATCACCATCTAACCCTTTCGTCACCGCAACACTCGACACCGCAATTGGTGAAGCAAAAATCGCAATCAAAGCTGCCCATGCATGACTAAAATCAATCCAATGTCGGACTAAAAAAGTCATCATAAACACAAAGGTAGGAACCGCCACTAACCGCCCGAACACTCCTGTAAACAAAGACCCTGCATACAATTTAGCGCGTTGCATTTGGAATTGGCCTCCAATCGCAATCATCGCAAGTGGTGTTGCCGTAACGGCAATTAAATCAAGCGTTTCATGCACCACCGGTACATAATCATTTACCCAAAACCACGCGGGTTGTAGAATAAAGGCCATAAACCCTAACGCAATCCCAATCATCAAAGGATTTCGCATCGTCGTACGCATCAATTGCCTAAACATCGTCAATGAAAAGCCACGGTTTTCTTTAAATACACTAAAGGTAATAATCGATAAAAAGTTCGTGATCGGGATTAAAAAGGCATTTAAAATCACAATCATACTCAACGCTTCAAGCCCACCTAGTCTGATCGCAAGTGGAATCCCAATCAGCGTGAAATTACCACGAAAAAACGCCTGTGCAATAACGGGTCGATGCGAATTCGGCATGCGTAAACCATAAACCACTACATACCCAATAACGGTAATAAGTAGAATCATAATCGCCGCAAACACCACGACACCCCATTCAATTTCGCGCATGTCCTCGATGCCTGCAATGGTCACAAAAATAAGCACAGGCAAAGCAACATAAAAAATAAAACGATTTAAATAATGAATAAATTCGTCATTAATCACTTTAAATCGCTTAAGGCTGTACCCAACAACCGCTAGCGTTAAAAGCGGTGCTAGCGCATTTAGCGCGAAAAGAAAACTGTTCATAAGTCCCTCCACCAAAACATTAAGTACTTTAATTATAGCACAATTACACACATAAGCGCTGTCAAAATTGACAGCGCTTCTTCGTTACAATGGATCAACTTCGTCGATACGATCTTTATCCAGTTCAGCAAAATAAATCGCATACAGATAATACAAAAATTCAGGCTTATCTGTATTGTAAAATGGTGAAGATTCCTTGCCTTCAAGTTCATCTGTCTTAACGGTTTCTTTCCAACGCGCATACCACAAGTATAAGCTGCTCATCAACATCTGTTTAACCAGCATTAATGAGAACCACATAAATCCTAGATACGCAAAAATTAATACCATCATCAAATTATAATTCATAACACTCGGTAAAAATCCGATCATCAACAACACCGGCAAATGCAAAACGAGTAAAATAAAACTATTCATGCCATATGCTGTCTTAATAATCCCAACTTGATGCATATACGCATCTGATGCTAAATTCAATGGTTTCTTCAACCCTTTTTCAAGACTCATCGTTGTTAGGTAAAGCATAAAAAAGGGACGCAGTCCACGGCGAAACGCATTCGTAAACTGATTGTTTCCACCTTCCCACATAGCAACTTCATAAACATCAATAAATCGTCTTCCTGATCGGCTTGTCGATACCTCTCGTGAATGTTGGCTATACCGATTATCGCCAAAGCGTTTTGGCGCAAACACTAATTTTGCCGCCACCAAAACATAACGAAATAACGACCATACAATAATCACGGGTAGTGCTTTGATCATTCGAACACCCCATGCTTTTCGCAAGGCTTTGAAAAGATGAATCTGGTTGGTGTTTGTTTGTTGGTGTATCATCTCAATCAACACCAAAGAAACAACCATTGTAATCAACGGGACCGCTACGAAAAATACCACAATACGAATCACAAGCTCTTCCGCGGTTAACGTTGTAAAGTCTCGTTCGATTGCCAAGTAATAAAGCACAGGTAAATAAAGCAACACACCTATGATTACAGGTACAAGCATTTTGGGTCGTCGGAAAAAATAAAGCCATCCTTGAAGCAATAAATGCGACACGTTTTTCATCGTTGTAACAAACATAGTAACCTCCTAATAATCCACAATAGTATTATTTTATCATAAATAACAAAATAAAGTGAAAAAATAGGGTGTTTCCTATTTTTTTTATAACGCCCTCATCACCAACATAAACACCAGCACGCCAGTAATAAATACCGTATAAATAAAGGCATCACTCTTAATCATTCGACCTTCATATCGCACATTAAAGACATTCGCCATAATTACAAAGCGGTCCAAAAAGCCAATCTCTTTATTGTTTTTAAGCGCTAGACGCTTTAACGTCTTTTCGTTGTATTTGCACTCATCGCCATACATCAGTTGACACGCATTTCGAATGACCCAGTTCATCGGATAAAAGACCAAATATTCTAAACTTAACCAATATGGTATCTTAAGATGGAATAGATGAAACTTCGTCCCAAAGATAAAGATTCCAAACCCCATAATCACAACCACAAGCATCGTCAGTAAGTCCTCCGTTGTAAAAAAAGTTAACCCAACAATATACGTTTGCACAAACTCTGAGCTATACGGCATACTATTCAGTTGTGGAACAATAAAAGTCGTCATAATAAAGCGTGGATTCAAACCGATAAAGACAATAATGATTGCAATAACGGCCATCGCCGTATCGAGATTATTGTATTCGGGTTTAATGCTTTTATACTGTTCGGGCATTTTACGTAAAAAGACATAGTAAAACAATTTAATAAACGACGCCACCGTCCCAGCACTAATCACAATAAAAATTAACTCCGCATAGTAAAATAGGCCATGACCATAATAATGCGCCTCAACAATCCCGTGGTGCAAAATCGATTTTGAAATAAACCCGTTAAACAGTGGAATCCCAGAAATACCAAGCGCCGCAATCAAACAAACAGTCGCGGTTAACGGCAACTTACGCCACAGCCCGCCTAGCTTATACATATTGCTTTCCCCTGTATGATAAAACACCACGCCCGCCACCATAAAGAGTAACGATTTAAAGAGCGCATGGTTGATAATATGATAAATAGCACCTGCATAACCCATCGCACCTAAATCCCCAAGATAAAGCGCAACACCAATGCCCATCACAATATAACCCATCTGTGAAATGGAATGGTACGCAAGCATACGCTTAATATTGGATTGCTGAAGGGCAAAGAATACCCCAACCGCCATCGTAATAATTCCAAGCCATATAATCGCCGATCCAACCGCATGAGTCGTCAACCACACAGGATCACCACCTGGTGTCCCTTCCAGTGGAAAATAATAACTCGTTGCAACGCGTAAAATCCCATACGCGCCAAGTTTAATCATAATCCCCGATAACAACGCACTCGCTGGTGTTGGTGCCACAGGATGCGCCCTAGGTAACCAAACGTGCACTGGCGCCATCCCCGCTTTAATCCCAAAACCAAACACCAACAACCCAATAATCCAATATTTCATCGCCCCAAGTTCACCAAGCGTAGCAATACCACTTGTAAACGCCAAATCACCAACTGTAAAATACAGCAGCATCATCGCCACTAAAATAGCAAATCCACCAATAATACCCATGAATATGTAATTATACCCAGCATGATATGAATCTTCACGCTGCCCATGTATCACAAGCATATACGAGGCAAACGTCATAATCTCAAAAAACAAAAATAACGTTAAAAGGTCGCCAGCCATAATCGTTCCTAACACTGCGCTATACGTTATGCCCATAAACACGAAGAAACGATTACAGTGCATCTCTTTTTTCATGTATTCATGGGCATACACCATCACAAGCAACCAAAGCAAACTCGTAATCATCAACATCGTAAACCCAAGCATATCAACACTAAAAGAAATACCTAACCACAAGATACTTGGAATCGTTAAATGCACACCTTCTTCTAACACCGCGGGATACATAAAGAGGGTAAATAATATCGTAAACAATGTCATAAAAATAACAATCATATCACGACTATTGCATGAATTACGTCCAAACAGCATTAACCCAAAAACACCGAGCACAGGAAAAGCAATAATAATCACTGGCAAAATCGCAAGGTGAATGAGAAAATCATAAATAACCCTTAAAACATATATATCTTGCACGAAGGACAAAATGCCTAAATCGCCTCGAACACCGATAATAAAGAGCGCAATAAAGACAAGCGCAAACAAGACAACCAACGACGATTGAATCGTAAAACTGCCAAAAAACCCTTTCTTTTTTACATAGGGCATATTACATGTTTTTCCTTCTTTTTTGAAAAGACCCATCTAGACCCCCCCTATGTCAAACTCAGCGCTGCTGCTTCTAAAAGACTAAGCAACTCACCAGGAAATAAACCAATTGCAATAATTAGCCCACCCAAAACAACAAGCGGAACCAACATCGTCTTAGGAATTTTCTCAACACGCATCACGCGTTGCTGATCTTTATTGTCTTTAAGAAAAGCTGAAATCATAATCGGCAAATAATAAAGCGCATTTAAAAACCCACTAACAATTAACACGACAATTAACACAACCTGCCCAGCATCCAATGCCGCAAGCCCTAAATTAAGCTTTGAAATAAAGCCAGTCGTTAAAGGCACCCCAATCATCCCAAGTGCCGCAATACTAAAAACAAACATTGCCACAGGCATCTGAAACCCAATGCCATCAAACTCATTGACATTTCGGATTTTCTTATGATAAATCACAGCGCCAACTGATAAAAAGAGGGCTGCTTTCATCAAACCATGTGAAAAAATATGAAAGAATGCTGCTTGTAACCCAAGCATACTCACCATCCCAATACCCATCACAATATATCCAATTTGAGCCACCGATGAATACCCAAGCATGCGCTTAACATCAGTTTGCGCAATCGCAAAAATCGACCCCATAATCATCCCAATGGAGGCAATGACCAACAAAACCGTCGGAATATGTACCGCTTGAATAATATCAATACCGAAAACACGGAATAAAATCTTTATCATAATCAAAATATATACTTTAACCACGACCGCTGATAAGATGGCACTCGAACTGCTTGGTGCCGTTGAATGCGCATCAGGTAACCAAATATGGAACGGAAAAATCGCTGCTTTAATCCCAATACCCGTCACCATGAAGCCAATCGCTGTTAAAATATTCGCAGGATATAACGACCATCCAGACTGCACACCTTCACTCACTAACTCAATATTTGTGTAACCCGTAATCATATAAAGTAGTGCCACACCAAACAAATACGACAGCGACCCAACTTCATTAAGCATCACATAACGAAACGCTGCCGTGTAATTTTCTTTCTTCCGTTTAATCGAAATAATACTTACCGTCGTTATCGAAAGAATTTCCATAAATACATACGTATTAAACAAATCATTCGTGTATAAAATACCGAGCATTGCAAACAACAAAATAAACAGCAAAATATAGTAGCGTCCATATTCTTTTTCCGCAACACCTTCTGTCGCATCACCTGTTGAATAGATATAGATAATAATCACTAAACTTACAATAAACAACGAGAACAATACCGAAAACGTATTAATTAAAAGTTCAATCCCTAGCATACGATCGTAATTCCCAAGTTGGTAGTAAAACGCCCCCTCCGTTATTACATGATAAAGCAACACAATGGATGAAATCCACACTAAAAAGAGTACCCCTAATCCCAAGTTCGTCGTTAAACTAAACGAGCGTTTTTTGAAAAGTGGGATAATCAGTGCCATACCCAAAAATAAGAGTAAATTTATAATCGGTAGTTGTGTAATCATTGGTCTCGATCCTCACTTGTCATTTTTGCAATTTCTTCTTGGTCAATCGTACCATGGGTTTCATAAATGCGGATAACCAAACTCAATGAATAAACCGTAATCGATACAACCACCACAATCCCTGTCAGAATCAACACCGAGGGTAACGGATTAATGTATACCGCGTCTGGATTGGTTTGATCAATAATGGGGGGAACCCCACCTGTGACATTACCAATTGCCACAAAGAAAAGAAATACTGCTGTCCCCATAATGTTAATGCCCATAATACGTTTAATTAAATTACTGTGTGTCACCACTGTGTGAAGCCCAATCACAAAAAGAGCCATGGCTCCAATATAATTAATATGATCAATTAAAGCATCAAGAAAACTCATACAACTTCCTCCTCAATCAACGTATGAAAGAGGGTAATAAACGTAGACGCAACCTTAATCCCGATTCCGACCATTAAAAGTGGAATCATCCCACCGCTTAAAACAGAACCTGGATTCCCAATTGGAAAACCCGCTTCAATATTTGTTAAAAAACTACCTGTTATCACAATCCCAATTAGACCCAAACTCACATAAAGCAAAATACCGCCACTTTCTGCGTATTCCGATACACGATGGGAAAACTTTTGTTTTGACTTATCAATACCAAAAACCAGTGTATAAAGCACTAAACTTGTCCCGATCATTGCCCCACCAGCAAACCCACCACCAGGCGACACATGACCATGCAAAATAATATACACACCATAAAGCTGAATAAAGGGGATAATCAATCGTGTAATCGATTTAATAATAATATCATTCATGGTCATCCTCCTTTTTCTTTTGGTCAGCAACCTTTAAAATCGACGCTACCGCCACAATCGAGGTGAACAGTACAATCGTTTCACCCAAGGTATCAAACGCACGATAATCCGCTAAAATCGCACCGACGACATTAATTGCACCTGTTTCTTCTATCGACTCATTTAAATAATGTTCTGTTGTATCATTGTAAGCTGGTGCATCCACCGTCGATTTCCCTGGCATTTGCATAATGTTATACGAAAGCACCAAGAAAAGACCCACAAATAAGAGTAAATATAATCGTTTTCTCATCGCTCATATCGCTCCGTTCTCATGATGACTGCTATAAATAAAATACACGTTACACCCGCACCAATCGCGGCCTCAGTCAACGCAACATCTGGGGTGTGTAAAATTAACCAAAGCACAGACATCATCAATGTATAGGCCGACAAAATAACCACGGCACTAAGTAAATCTTTCGTTTTTTCCACGGCAATTGCGCATAAAATCAAAAAGACAATGATAATCACATTTAAAAGAACCATCTACATCCCCTCTTCCACTTCATCACGATGATGATTCTCAAACTCACTACGAGCAATAGCATGCGCCGCAGTTGGCATCGTTAACCAAATAAAAATTAAGACAACAAAGATATTCAATGATGCAAACGAAAACCCCTGCCAAATAATTAATCCCGTAAACACAAGTCCAGCCCCAAGCGTATCCGCTTTTGTCGTCGCATGCATACGGCAAAAAACATCTGGCAAGCGAATCAACCCGATCGCACCAACAACATAAAAAAACACGCCACTAATTAACAAAAACGCCACAACAACCATGCGCACAATTTCCATCATTTTAGCTTCGCCTCCAGCAAATACTTTGCCACACCAATCGTTGATAAAAAACCAATCATCGCATAAACAAGCGCAACGTTAATATAAGAACTTTGATTCAACCACACCGCCACAAGCACAATAATGGCCGTTACCTTTGAAGAAATAACGTTAATCGCCACTACACGATCCGCAGTTGTTGGCCCTTTATAGGCTCGATACAGTGAAACAAACGCCGTCAAAAGCAACACGACAATGCATCCATAGACAATCGTCAAAATCATCGTTTATCCTCCTGTTCAATTGCCAAAAAAGCCTTTTGAATAGGCCCGCCCTCAATCGCATCAATATTTTCCATTGTCAGCCCATGAACCACAATAGAATCGTTTGACATCGTTACCGCAAGCGTTCCAGGGGTTAAAGTAATCGAATTTCCGTATAAAGCTTGATTTAATTCTCTTTTCAATGGTTGTCGAATGCGTCTAAACCCCGGCTTAATCGATATCCTCGGGCTTAAAACAATTTTAACAACCGCAACATTCGCTTTAATTACTTCAATCACTAGCACCACAAAAAGCGCAAAATAACGTAAAAGCACACGAAAAGAATGACCTGATGTCTCTTCTTTATCAAAGATTAAATCAAAACTATATACCACAATTAATACTGACGCAACGACCCCAATAATAACTTCAGCAATACTAAAGGTTGAGGCCAACACAAACCAAAAGCCAAACAACGTAAAAAACAAAGTAATAACGCCGTTTCGAATGTTCCTTTCCATGCTAACACTCCTCATCATGAACTAACCATTTCTATAATACTATTCTTTAATCTGCATTACAACTTGAAATCTTTTTTTATTCCTTATAACAAGGAGAACACGCTTTAATGGTCACAAAAATATTAAAATATAAAATTTTTAAATTTAACCCTACGTAAAAAAAGAGACACAATCAGTGTCTCTTGAGTGTTATAGAATAAGCATTAAATATTATTTATCCGTTGATCATTTCTTGAATTAAATTATGTGATAATCTGCGATTATAGAGTGCAACTCCGTTTGTGGCGAACTTATATGTTTCAGATTTTTTTTGAATTTTAGTCTCATGCAACACACAAATAGTTTTTTCAAACCCTCGAGCAATTTCTGCATTCAGTGTATTCCATTTCGATTGTTCAATTTTACCCTCTATGATGATTTTAATCGCACTGTCTTCGTTGGCAACATTTTTACTGTAGTCTCCATAAACAACAATTTTATCAATGGCATAACGAAAAGTGAATGGTAGCAATATTGCTTTAACTTGATCCAGACTATAGATACCTTTCGTTTTTGTTATAATGCCCTGATTGCTTCTTGAGTATTGCTTTAAATACCCCGTTAATAATGTGATAATCCATTGTTTTGGATTAGTTAACCCTTTTTCCCACGTTTTTAGAGTTTCAAGTGGTATCTCAGTTAATTCAGACAGATCTGCAATGGATAATTTATACTCACTAAGGATTTCATCAATGCTATTACTCACTTATTCACCACCTAAATTAATCATCATACACTAAATCAACAAATCACCGTTGTTAATCAAACGCTTATACTTAATGTTATCCACAATAAAAACATAATTTTTATGTAGAACGACCGTTTGATTATAAGGACTCGTAAAAAAATAAAAGATATCATAAACCTGTTGATACTTAAATCTGTACCCAATGCGTTTAAAGCCTAATCCAATGATATCCCATCCATCTAACTTTCGACCAAAAATACCATTTACGAACGCTGTTTGTGTCACAAAGTTTCCAAAACTTCGCCAACCAAAGATAAGAAAAAGCACGTGTACCACGATAAAATAGACGATCACGCCGAGAAATAAGATACCGATAGCTTGACCTCGATTAATAAAATCAACATCGCCCCACCACCAAAAAAGACCAACCATTATGCCCAAGAATAAAAACGTGTTGATAAGATCACTAAAAATAATTCGAATCTTCGACGGTTTTAAATCACTTAGATAAACGCGTTCATTAAATCGCTGTGGTTTATTTTCTATCGCTTCCATATAACCCTCCTAAATCACCTTAATTATACAGTACACTGCGTAATTAAGACACATGTACTTGTTAATTATTATACATGAACGATAAAATTCCACCTATTATTTTATGTTTTCTTAATAAAAAAATCCCATTCCAAGACTGAAATGGGATTAAACGATAACATTGGTGACCCGTACGGGATTCGAACCCGTGAATGCATGCGTGAAAGGCATGTGAGTTAAGCCGCTTCTCCAACGGGCCAAAATCGTTGCTCATAGTAACCGAAAATCATTATAACAAATATAATATTGTTTTTCACTAATAAATTCTATTTTTTCGCACTTTTTTCTATTTCTGCATTAAATACCTGCAACAATCGTGAAAAAGCATATAAAAAGCAAGGAACCTTGACGATTCCTTGCATCAAATTCCGACTGGCGGAGTAGGAGGGATTTGAACCCTCGCGCCGGTTCCCCGACCTATGCCCTTAGCAGGGGCACCTCTTCAGCCTCTTGAGTACTACTCCATTTGAAAGTAAGCCACTATATAATAATATATTTATAGCTTACTGTCAAGGCGTTTCCGCCTTTTTAAACTTTATCCTTAACCATGGTTAATTGGAGCCTATTTCGCTCAATATCAACCTCTTTAACCCAAACCTTCACAATGTCGCCAACACTGACCACATCAAGTGGGTGTTTAACAAACTTATTGGTTAAATTTGATATATGAACTAACCCATCTTCTTTCACACCACAATCAACAAATACACCGAAATCAACGACATTTCGAACCGTTCCTTGAAGTTCCATCCCTTTTTTGAGATCTTCAAGCTTCAAAATATCCGTTTTAAGAATAGGTGAATCAATTTCATCACGTGGGTCACGTAATGGTGCAATAAACGCATCACAAATATCTTGAACAGTTGGAATACCAGCTTCAAGCTGTCCAGCAAGTATCTCTGGATTAATTTGTGAAAGTTTTAATTTCATGATATCTGTACCTAAATCATCGAATGTTCCCCCGACCGCTTTTAAAATGCGTTCTGCAAGGGGATAACTTTCCGGGTGAATGCTTGTTTTATCCAGAGGATTATCGGCATTTAAAATGCGTAAAAATCCTACTGCCTGTTCGTAACTTTTTGCTCCGAGTTTTGGAACTTTCAACAGTTGCTTACGACTTGAAAGTGCCCCATTTTCTTCACGGTATTTCACAATGTTTCCTGCCACATTTGGACTTAATCCTGCCACATACGCAAGCAATGATGCGCTAGCCGTATTGACATTAACACCGACTTGATTAACCACAATTTCAACCACGAAATCGAGCTGATTGCTAAGTTTTGTTTGTGTAACATCGTGTTGATACTGTCCAACACCAATCGATTGAGGATCGATTTTTACCAGTTCACTTAAAGGATCTTGTAAACGACGAGCTATGCTCACGGCGCTGCGCTCCT
>SLQR01000107.1 GCA_007131405.1 Candidatus Izemoplasma sp. | reverse complement strand
GCCGTGCAGTGGGATCAACGTATCAGTAAGTTCACCTTTTGTTTTATAGCGCTTGCTTAAAAATAATATCGGTCCAGGTTCTGTCGCAATCGCAATCGTTCCAAGCAACAAAGCGTAATGAAACGGCATACGAAAAAGATAAAGACCAATCGCGGTAAACGCAAAAGCACTAACCGCTTGGACAATCGTGACGATAAACACTTCATTACGACGCGTAGCCAGCTTCTTAAAATTAAGTTCCATACCGATACTGAGCGCGATAAACCCTAAAGCGAATTTAGTCATCCACATAAAAACATCAAGATAAGCACTGCCAGTAAAGAGATAAATAATTAAACCAAACACAAGCCCAACTAAAATATACCCTGAAATATTTGGAATGCGCCATCGTTCCACAATACGACCGAAAAATAGCCCAATTAAAATCATAACGGACACAATTAAAATAACATCATAACTTTGAATACCATCAGTTAAAAAATTCATAAACATCTCCTAAGTAATATTGACATTCAACAAGAATAGTTTATCACAAATTACCATAATTTGTAATACAAATTCAACGAATTTTTCTCAACAGGTGAAAAATGGTATAATTAAAATAATTATATTATACGAGGAGGCCCAATGATGAAAAAAACAGTCACACAAAAAATTGAAGAACGCATGACAAAAACGTTTGAAAAAGATTCAAAACTTAACAGCGCTAGCCTACGTATCTATTCTGATTCAAAGGGCATAGACTTACACCGAACGTACGGAGAAGCATCATCACGTACTCGCCCTCTTTATATGGCAAGTGTCGGCAAATTATTTACATCAACACTTATTGGTATTTTAAGAGATCAAAATAAGTTAAACTTTACCGATAATATCCAAAAATATGTGGATGAAGAAATGATGAACCAACTTCATGTTGTTAAGGGAGAAGACTCGAGCAATACAATAACAATCCAACATTTATTGACGCATCGAAGCGGCCTTGATGATGCATTTTGGCCTCTCCTTGAATCGCTTAAGAAAGATTCCTCAAAACGATACACGGTAAAAGAACTTATCACGTATAGTAAAACACAAAAACCGGCGAAATACCCTGTGGGTAAGAAAGTTCATTACACCGACACAAATTACTATATTCTCGGTCATATTATCGAGAAAGTTACGTCGATGAGTTTTGAACAGGCGATGCATGAATACGTGTTCGATCCTTTAAACATGGAAAATACATCCATGTTGCACAAAACCCAAGCAAAAGACAAAAACACAAATACTGTAGTTCCATTTAATATTAACGATGTTCAAGGAGATAGGGTAAGCGGTTATGCAGACATTGATTATGCAGGTGGAAGTGTTGTCTCTACGCTCGACGATTTGCTTCTATTTATGCGTTCCCTTACTGAAGGTGAGCTTGTGAATGAAGACACGCTAAACACGATGAAGGGTGACACGTACTCGTTTTTTCCAGGTATTGAATATGGTTACGGTATTTGGACGATTCAACCCATTCCCATCATTATTCCAAAAAAATATTACGCTTGGGGTGTGATTGGGGTATTAGGATCATTTATGTTTTATCATCCGTCTACAAAGACGTATCTTGTAGGATCATTTAACGACACACGTTACGAGCGTAAATGCATACGTTTTGTGATGAAAGTACTTAGAGACTTACACTCAGCATAATCATCAAACACAACGAAGGAGACACAATGAATGAAGCATAATATTATCTTCTTAGAAGGACTGCCAGGAAGTGGAAAAACAACGTATCTACGTCGTCTGAAAAAAGATTTAAGAAATAAAGTTGAAATGAAAATGTATGAAGAGGGCATGATTAATCCAATTGACTTAGGGTATTGTGCTGTGATGCCACATGCAATATACACCAACTACCTAAACCGATTTGAGGCGATTAAAGACAGCATTGAACAGGTTTCAATGAACCATGAAGATTTTGTTGTAACAGCATTTACAAAAATCTCAAGACCAACACTTGATGATCCGTTTTATCATGTGTTTGGTAAGTACCAACTTGATCAGTACGCGGATTTCGAGACATTTAAGTCGACGTATATAGCGCTTTGGGAAAAGTTCTCGAAGAACTATAAAGACGATAAACTTTATCTTTATGGAGGAGCGTTTTTACAAAATCATTTTGAAATTCTTTATTTACGTTATGGGTTAAGTAAAGTTGAAATGATGGATTATTTCAAGGCGTTAATTAAAACGCTTAAACCATTAAATCCACTTATTGTTTATATTAAGCAACAAAACATTAAACAAACGATTGATTTAACCGCAAAAAAACGAACAAAAGAGCAAACAAATGGTTATAAAGATTGGATAGACATGGTGATTGATTCTTTTGACAGCTTACCACTGGCAAAAGCAAAGGGCTATACAGGTCTAGAAGGCGCTTATCGTTTTTATGAAGACGAACAACAATTTGAGCTTGAACTGCTTAATAATGTGAGTAGCGAAACACTTAGTATAACGTTGAATAAAAATTATGATCACGTTTATTACGATCTATATAACTATGTAAAGAAATCCATCGAAAAAGAGTAACAAATACTTTACACTAAAGTTAAGAATTTGTTACTGGAGGCCTAAATATGATAACCTTAACTAAGCAAGACGCAAGACGCTTTATATTAAAAAAACAAGGGTTGTTAAGTCGAGATTTTTCAGGAAAAGAAAGCATCTTGTCATTTGTTAAACAGGTTGGCTGTTTGCAATATGATCCCATTGATGTCGTGGGGAAAAATGCTGAGCTTGTACTCTTTTCACGCATTGAAAATGTTGAAAAAAGACATCTTCATGAACTGCTTTATACGGAGCGAAAGCTGCTCGATCAATGGGATAAAAATATGGCTATTTATTTAACAGAAGATTTTCCCAAGTTCACCTATGTTCGAAACCATAATCTCGTTCACTATGAAAAAGATATGCTTGATCGAAGCGCCATTCACGAAGTGATAGCGTATTTAAAAAATCACGATGGTGTGACCCATCACGATTTGGCAATGGGTGAGCTTAATAATCGATTTACTTGGCGAACCAATAAATTGGCACAGGCTGTGCTTGATTACCTCTTTTTTAAAGGGGATGCTATTGTGTATAATCGCGATAATACCAAGCGCTCGTTTGCGCTTACTAAAAACCATTTGGATGAAACGCTGGTGGAAGAAGTCAACCCTCATACCGATCAAGCAAGTTATCAAGCTTGGCATCTTTTAAGACGCATTGGGGCGATGGGATTGCTTTGGAATAAACGTTCGGATGCTCTTTTAGGGATTGTTGATTTTAAGCAACACGAACGCAAGTTAGCCTTTGAACGATTAATTCAAGAAGGTAAGATTTACCCGTGTTCGGTCGAGGGCATAAAGGAACCGCTTTATTATTCAGCGGAGGATCAACCACTCATGGATGCAATAAAAACGCATAAAGTTTCAGTCTCTAAACGTCTTGAGTTTATAGCGCCACTTGATAATCTTCTTTGGGACCGCGCATTAATTAAAGCGATATTTGATTTTGATTACACTTGGGAAATATATACACCAGCTATCAAACGCAAGTTTGGACACTATGTCTTACCAATTCTTTATAAAGATAAGTTTGTCGGTCGTATTCAAATGAATAGTGCAGCGTTAACAAAAACGCTAACAATTGAGAATATATGGATTGAAGACGATGTTGATCAAGCATTTAGTGGTCTGCTAAACGAACGCCTAAGTGCGATGGCAACTTACAATGGGTGTACAACAATTGTCAATAACTCAACGTACAATATAACGTGAAAAAACACAGTGGTGTCTTTTTTTGTTCAATCGTATTCGACCGCAATTATTCATGGTAAAATGAGCATAGATACACGAGAGGAGAATGTGTATGGATCACCCAGATGATTTGGTGATCTCTAAGGCGAAATCGTTAGCGTTTGTCTTTCGCCGACAGGGCGATCATCTTGCCTTTTTGCTGATTACGTTACTTTTGCTTAGTGTCTATAGCAATGTTTTTTATCCGACCACCATCTACTATGTCTTGTGGTTTGGTGTTATGATGGTCATCACGCATCAAGTGCTAGTTTGGCTGGTGTTCCGTTTGCAACTTGGCTGGGCCTTACTTTCAAGATGGTTCCAGGATGCAGCGCTTATTATTTGGACAACGCTATTTATCCCCTTTTTAATTGCGCGGGTTGCGTTTGTTGTTATCTTAGCCCGCTTAAGTCGAGATACGTTACCCGGTCCGACTAGTCTATATTATGTGATAGCGCTAATTTTATTGATTCCAGCGCTTTATACCATGTATTCTGTCTTTAAATACTTTGGGTTCTTACGCGCAGCTGGTGGGGATCATTTTAAACAAGCGTATCGAGCGATGCCTCGTGTAAAAAAAGGTGCTTTTAGGTGGTCAAGCAATGCCATGTACCTCTTTGGTTTTTTGTTGCTTTGGTCAATTGCTTTGGTGCATCAATCCGCGATTGCGCTTGTCTTTGTTTTATTTCAACATCTTTATATATGGGTGCATTATTACACCGTTGAAAAACCAAATATGAAATTAATTTATGAAGACGACTCCATGCATGAAAAAACCTCACAAAATTAGTTGTGAGGT
>SLQR01000084.1 GCA_007131405.1 Candidatus Izemoplasma sp. | reverse complement strand
CGGATATCCGATAAGGTAACTTTTTGGTCATCATAGTCGACTTCAACAATGCTTGTTAGTAAACTTTGCAAACGGCCCCAGGCACTCGAACCGGTTTGACTCATTTTTGAAATAATCGCTTCTTCTTTATCGCTTAACACGTATTTTGCACGATCGTTAATGCTTTCTAAGTGAAAACGATACGGCTTAAGCGACGCATTGCGATCAATGATCGCATCAAGGTTCTCAATAGTTGGCACCCATTTTGATACTTTCGTACTAAAATCGGTCGTTTGTGAAGAAAGCTGTTGCATCTTGTTCATCCACGCATTTGATGTATCATCTTGCGCATCGGTTGAAAGACGCAAACTAACATACGCATACGCTTTTAACGTATTTTTACGTAAATGTGAGGCAAGGTCAATATACTCAACCAATCGTTCTTCATCGTTGCCATCCTCATCCAATTTTTTTGCAAAACTTTTTGTTTCTTCAACGAGTGATTCAACCTGTTGAATTGCTTCTTTAAAGGCTTTTGATTCATACCCAGTAAACAGGGCATCTAAACTCCATTTTTCCATATAAATCCTCCTATTCTCTCACTGTTTAGTGTATCAACAATTCACGAATTTGTAAATTGATTGACGAAAAAAAGCAACCCTAAGGTTGCTTATCGACGATTTCTTAAAAGCGCAATCAAACGCAAAAGTTCAATGTATAACCAAACAAGTGTCACCAAAAGTCCAAGTGACAATACCCATTCATAATGCTTCTCAACACCCGCTTGAACAGACTGCTGAATGCGATCAAAATCAACCATCAAAAAGAGCGATGCAACAATAACGCTGATAATGACAATCGCAAAGATTAAGCCTTCCATTTGTTCAAACGTAAACACGCCTGTTAAACGGAAAATCATTAAGAACAAACTCGTAATAATAATTCCCAGTAACGCTGTAAATAAAACCTTGCGCAACATGTCACTTACGCGAAAGAGCCCCGTTGAAAAGAGGAATAACATTCCGGCAAAGACACTAAATGTTGCAACTAATGCTGTTAACACAATTTGATCTTGAAAAACAAGCTCGTACATTCCCGAAATCACACCGAGAACCGTTCCTTGACAAATCGCATAAACAATCGAAAAATAACTAGCTAAATGCGGTTTATACATTGCCACAATCACACTAATAAATGCCACAATGGGGGCAATAATTAAGACCGCAATCCCGCCCGTTATGACGCCGTGTTCCATCAAACGCCACATACTTAGACCACCAAACATAAAGGTAATTGCGAGTAAGAAGGCACTCTTTGATATCACACCGGAATACGTTGCGGCGTGTTCTCCTTCATAAGCACCCATTTTGCTTTGGTGACGAATCACCGGGTTCATACTTCTAAATCTCATTTCATCACTCCTAAGTAAATTTTATCAAAAATTATAATACGATTGCTTGATTAAAACTCAAATAAATTCATTTGCCCAGATTCAGGCAAATCCCCAAAGGCCCCAAGCGCATCCAATGTATCAAACAACTTATGGGATAACTTGGTGCGTTCTTTGACGTCTTCACGTGAGGTAAAATCTTTTTCTTCACGCGCATCAATCACCGTTTGCGCGGCTTTCATTCCGAGTCCATCAAGGGCCACAAAAGGCAGTCTTAAGGCTGAGCCATTTTTGCATACCACAAAATCTCTCGCATCGCTTTGCATGATGTCTACCGGTTCAAAGTGGTACCCACGTTTAACCATTTCAATGGCTACTTCCAGTACCGTATATAAACGTCTTTCGACATCGGTTGCTTTATTGCCTGCTTGATCAATTTCTTCCATGCGTTTTTCAATCGCGTACTCGCCACCTTGCATCGCAACTAAGTCAAAGTCACGTGCTCGTTTTGAGAAATACGCTGAATAAAAGTAGATTGGTCGGTACACCTTAAACCATGCAATACGAAGCGCCATAATAACATACGCAGTCGCATGCGCTTTTGGGAACATATACTTAATCTGCCCAGCACTCCAAATATACCATTCCGGGATGCCGTGTTCACGCATAACAAGTTTATACCCATCCCATTGATCAGGATTTTTTTCAGCTTTTCCTTTACGGATAAACTCCGATATCTCAAAAGCCATTTCACTTTTTAAGCCGTTTTGAATTAAATACACCATGATGTCATCACGACACCCAATCACATCACTAAACGGAATTTTCCCAAACTTCACGTTTTTTCCCGTAACCAGTGTTTCTGCATTATTTAACCAAACATCCGTTCCATGTGATAGGCCCGACACTTTAACAATATCCGCAAATGTTTTCGGACGTGAATCACGAAGCATACCTCGGACAAACGAAGTTCCCATCTCTGGGACACCGTAAGAGGCAACCTCACTGTTAATATCTTTTGGTTTTAACCCAATGACATCGGTCCCACTCAGTAACTTATACACTTTCGGATCGGTAATTGGGATATCTTGTGCTTCCGAAAATGGGAAGCTAATCGGATCCGTTTTCACAAAATCCATTAAATAGCGAATCATCGTTGGGTCATCATGCCCAAGCACATCCAGTTTAAATAAGTTATCTTCAAACGCATGGTAATCAAAATGTGTCGTGCGCCATTTTGAATCCGTCGCATCGGCTGGATACTGCACCGGCGTTACATCATAAATATCTTTATAGTTCGGCACAACCACAATCCCACCCGGGTGTTGTCCCGTTGAGCGTTTCACCCCAGCAATGACTTTTGCGCGGCGTTCGATTTCGGCTTTACGTAATGTTAAGTTTTTCTTTTCAACATACCCTTTGACATACCCATACGCCGTTTTATCTGCTACCGTTGAAATGGTTCCCGCGCGGAAAGCGCGTTCTTGACCAAAGAGTTCACGAATGTATTCATGCACCATCGGTTGGTAGTCGCCTGAAAAGTTTAAGTCAATATCTGGCACTTTATCGCCTTTAAACCCTAAGAAGGTTTCAAATGGAATATCATGGCCGTCGCGTTTCATCTCATGATGGCACGCTGGGCACTCCATTAATTGAAGATCGTACCCACTAGATACATCTTCAAGCACTGTTTGATACGCGTTTTCGTCATCACGAATTCCGTAAAGTTCTTTTTCTTCTGGGCTCATTTTAAAACTTGAAAAGTGACATTTCGGACACACATAATGCGGTGGCAATGGATTGACTTCCGTGATGTCCATAAAGGTCGCCACCAAACTCGACCCAACACTTCCCCTTGAACCAACTAAGTAGCCTTCATCAAGGGATTTCTTAACCAATAAGTGCGATATATAGTAGACGGTAGAGAATTTATTTTTTGTGATGCTTGTCATTTCTTTTTTGAGACGGTCTTCGACGAGTTTAGGCAAAGGGTTTCCATAAAGGGCATACGCACGATCGTGAACCATCTTAATCATTGTTTTTTCAATTGAAGGAATGCCTTCACCACTTAGGAAATCATCGGTTGGGGCATAAAGCTCTTTCTTAAAGACATTGACTTCATCAATCTGATTGGCAATATAATGTGCGTTATCGACCACAATTTTTTTCGTCGTTGCTTGGTCGAGAAATGGAAACGCATCGAGCATTTCTTTGGTGGTACGGAAATACTGACTTGGAATGTCTTCATAGTGACTGAGCGGATGAAGTCCGCCACCAACCACAGGGGTTTGAATGTAAATGTCGCGAAACATTTTTGCATGCTTATCAATGTGATGTGCGTCACTCGTTGCAACGACAGGAATATTTAACTCTTCCCCCACTTTAAGAATCTTTTTAAGCACATGCTCAATTTTCATCTCAATCGCACTGTGATCTTTTTTCAGATGCATGTAATCTTCAAACGGTTGAATTTCTAAATAGTCATAATACTTGGCTTCTTCTTTTAAGGCATCATACCCTTGGTTCATCGCCACCTCGAACAAGGCACTATTCATGCACCCACTTCCGATTAGGATGCCTTCACGGTGCTTATCTAAGACTTTCTTAGGCAATACCGGTTCTTTAAAGAAATACTCTGTGTTCGCAAGTGAGACCAGTTTAAAGAGATTCTTAAGCCCACGTTCGTTTTGCACAAGCAAATTGATGTGCTTACTCATGGCGTTGGCGTAAATATTAATGTGTTTCAACGTTTTTTGAATCTGCGTTAACTGCTCAAACGATTGAATCCCAAATTTATCCAAATCCGTCAACATGTAGTTGAAAATATCGGCGGTGGCATTGGTATCGTACTCAGCGCGGTGATGGCGCTTTAGTTCGACTTTAAAATGCTTCGCAACCGCTTTTAAGTTGAAACGCTTTAACGCATCCGCATAGAGCTGTCGCGCGATTTGAAGTGTATCAATTGTTGGGTAGTTACCTTCGTATAGATCTAGGGCCTTAAGGTTTTCATAAATGTGTGCCATGTCAAAACGGGCATTATGCGCAACCATAATTGTCTCATTAAAAAACGCTTTAAAGTCTGGCAAGACGTCGTCAATTGATTTCGCCTTATCCACATCACTTTGTTTAATGCCAGTCAGTTTTCGGGTAAATTCACTCAAGGGTTCATGCGGATTCACAAACGCATTAAAGCGGTCAATGATTTGGTGTTCTTTCACTTTAACCGCAGATATTTCAATGATTTTTCCGTGGTCCACATCTAACCCTGTAGTTTCAAGGTCAAAGATGG
>SLQR01000088.1 GCA_007131405.1 Candidatus Izemoplasma sp. | reverse complement strand
AGCATCTCAAACCCATAGTTTGTCATAAAGGTTTGGTCGTTGGTTAGTGTCATGTAATGCCAAATCGCATACGAGACGGCAGTTGAGGGTTGAATTTGTAAATTTGAGTGTTGCCAAAGCGTTGAGGCTTCATGGCCATTTAAGGTTGCAATGGGGTAAGCTGCGCCTTGGCAGTCAAGGTCGCGCGCACGCTTTTTTGCGGCATCTAATGTCTTATGGCGAAACAACAGTAAATTTTTAGCGGCGTTAGTATTGTTGAGTAAAAAGAACGGTAAACAATATGTTTCGGTATCCCAAAAGGCATGGCCGCTATACGCTTCGCCGGTTAAACCTTTGGCGCCAATGTTGTTTTCTTTATCGTAGCCTTGGTAGGTTTGCTGAAGTTGGAAGATGCAAAACCGAATGCCTTGTTGGTTTTTTGCGTCCCCACCAATTTCAATGTCGGTTTGTTGCCAAACCTCATCCCAGTAAGCGCGTTGATCCGCTAAGGCGTCTTCAAAAGTGGGCTGATGGTTTAAATATTTTTGCCCTTTTGTGATGATGTCTTCTTCTGGCAAGGGTACTTTTGACGCGACATTGGTGATGTTTTTGGTAAAGGTCACAGTCTCGTCCTCAACCGTGAATTTTAACGTGTGGCCAAGGTATTGTTTTTCCTCAATCGGCTCAACGGTACATGGTGCGTTCAAGGTATAGTTATACCCGCTAAAGAGTGGTAAGTTCGTTGTGATGGTTGTGTTGGTAATTTCAGCTTGGTTTTGTGTAACGCTTGTTTTGTTGGTGTTCCAGTAGTTGGTTTTACCCCAGTGCACTGTGGTGCTGTCTAGGGCTGTTGTTAAGACGATATCAATGGGTGCTGAGCTGCTAAATTCAATGCGTTGGTAAGCGTAATGCACTTCGTTCATATGCAAAAAACGACTGAATGTTAAAGTGAGCGTTTTTCCGTTTGAAAGGGTCCAATCAAACGTACGCGTTAATAAGCCTTTTTTCATGTTCAGTTCACGGCGATAGTTCGAAAGATTTGACGTTGCGAGATCTAGGTGTTCACCAGAGGCTGTAATGGTTGTTGATAACCAGTTCACCGAATTGACCATGAAATGGGTATCGCGCACAATGCCTTTATAGGCTGGAGCGTGTTCGTCTTCACCAACCTCATAGACGCCGTTATAGTAAGCACCGATTAAACTGTCTGCACTTACACCTTCATCGATGATGCCACGAATGCCCATGTATTCATTCGCAAGGGAAAAAATCGCCTCGCTCACTTCGTTGCGTTTTGGGTCATACGTTTCTTCGATAATTGACCAAGGGTCAACGGTATAATGTTCATAAGCTTTTTTCTGCATAATAATCTCCTTTATTCACGGATTCCTGATGTTGCAACCGCACTTGTAATTTGTTTTTGGAACACTAAGAATAGCAAAATAGGTGGAATGATTGAAAACGCCATGACCATAAGTAAACTATCGGGTCCAAAGCCCATCGCCGTTCCCATGTCGCCATAAAGTTGATAGATTTTTACCATCACGGTTTGACGTGAATCGGCTTGTAAGATAAGGTATGGGAGTAAGAAATCACTCCATGCAGCCGTCACAGTGAAAATCGACACAACCGCTATAATTGGTTTTGATAGTGGCGCGACAATTGAGAAAAAGACACGGAGTTTGCTGGCACCATCGATTTGGGCTGCTTCAAACAACGCTCGTGGCAAGCGATCGAAATACGCCTTAAAGATAATGAAATAAAATGGA
This sequence comes from Candidatus Izemoplasma sp., assembly GCA_007131405.1. Lineage (GTDB taxonomy): Bacteria > Bacillota_I > Bacilli_A > Izemoplasmatales > Izemoplasmataceae > SLQR01. Next base: position 14,999 of record SLQR01000088.1, on the reverse strand, counting down.
TTTGCGCCAAAAACGAGGGCAAGTGGTATATGACTATTGATTAACCCCAGTTGAACAATGTTATTGAAAAGCGTACCCATGTTTAGAATTGGCGGAATCATGAGACTAATCATGACCAGCGCAAAGACAATTTTTGAGCCTGCGGGTTTAATCACAGAAATCGCATAAGCAAGCAAACCGTTGAATAAGACCGCAGCCACAACGGCGCCAAGGGTAACAATGAATGAATTAAGATAGTATTGGGTAAAACTAAGCATCGACCAAACATCGCTTACTTTTGATAAATCAAACGATTCTGGCAACAGAGTAAATGGTACACGATACATTTCTGAACTTGTCTTAAAGCTCGATAAAATTAACCAAAGCGGAGGAAACACCATGATTCCAACAACGATGATTAACAAGGTGATGAGAAGACCATAAAGCACTTTAAAACGGACAGATTGATAATCAAATTGATTAATCAACCCTTCGCGTCGCGTATTTAATCGGTTTTTTCGTTTCATCATGGGCACTCCTTTCTTAGGTATTATCCGCGCGTTTGGACAGTTTTAAATACCCAAACGTTAAAATCAGTAACATCATCGCTACAATCACTCCAAGCGCTGCAGCTTTTGCTGCATTCCCTTGGATAAAGGCGTAGCGATAGATCAGTTGGAGGAGTGAAACGGACGCATTATCCGGTCCTCCGCCTGTCATAACGAGCGGTTCATAAAAGACTTGGAAAACATTGATGACCTGCAAGATAAATAACATCCGGATCAGTGGGTATAGATGCGGTAACGTAATGTGTCGAATACGCTGCCAAAGACTTGCGCCCTCAATGCGTGAGGCTTCATAATAGGTATTGTCAATGCTTTGGATGGACGCAAGATAAATTAATGTGGTCGCACCCGCCCCTTTCCATGTGAGTGTCAAGACAATCAGTGGAATGGCTTGACCGGGATCATTTAACCACGGCTTTGGGCCAATACCAAAGTTCGACAAGAGCGCATTAAAGACACCACCTTCTGATGGGTCAAACAAGAACGTCCATAAAATAACAACCGCTAACCCCGGGAGGATATTTGGGAAAAAGAGGGACGCACGGAAAAAGCCTTTTGCATGCACGACTTCACTTAAAACTAACGCCAATAGAATAGGGATAAAAAACCCAATGACAATTGACCAAAATGTATACTTTAGCGTATTGAAAAAGGCTTTAACAAAGACAGGGTCATTAAAGACTTCCCTGTAATTATCAAAACCAACAAATTCTTCTCTTGAATACCCTACTGAATGAAAAAATGAAAGCGACACATTCGCAAGCAATGGTCCCCAAACAAAGAACCCAAAGAGAAGGAGAGATGGCAATATAATTAGCCATCCCCCAATATTTTTTTGAAGAAATTCTTTTTGTTTACTTGCGATCATAGTATCCGTCCTTTAGTCGTTTACATTATTCATGTATTGGGTTTGAAAGGTGTTATTTGCACTTGATAACAAAGCACTTGGATTCGCATTTCGATTCGTTAAGACTTGTTGAATGACCGAATCGAGTATTTCATACATCTCTTGACTGTAGTACGGTTCTTCGTTGCGACGAATATTAAAAATCGTATCGTAAAAACTTTGGTAATTATCCATGTTTACATTGATAAATTGTTGATCGATGCGTTCAACAAGATCGACGTAATCGTCGTTAATCCATGGCGTAATTTCAGGGATAATTGGCATCCCTTTCGCTTCGGCGGTAATGCGTCCAACACGTAAGCTTTGTTCCGCAATATCCGATGTTTCTGGTGAGCGTCCCATGTACTCTAAAAACTTAAGTGCACCTAAGACTTGGTCATCACTCGCATGGGATGAAAACATGTAAGGCGTTCCCCCAAAGAGTGAATACTGGTGTCCATGAGGTCCTTCAGGCATTGGCACAAAGGCTAAGTTGTCGCGGTCCATGCCAAAATTGGTAATTGGTAAGGATAGCGCGTCATTTCCAGCAATCGCCATCGCTGCACGGTTTGTTCCGATGTAGTTGTACCAGTCACCATAACTAAGTGAGGCACTTGCCGGTAACGCTTCACGTTCCCAGCGCATTTCTTTAATCCATTCAAGCGCTTCGATGGCGGCAGGGTCATCTAAGTTTGCAACCCAATTGCCTTGATCGTCTTGGATTTGTAAGTTGGCGCCAAAGTTCCAGGCGATATTGGAAAATTGCCATCCACCGTTGTTGTTGCTTGACAAGAGAATTAACCCGGCAACGTTTTGTTCATAAAGTTCTTCCATGGTCGTGCTAATGAACTCACTCATTTCACCAAGTTCATCAAATGTTGTTGGGTAACGCGGGTTGCCTTCTGGGTCATAGATGTTGTAAACTCCATCGCCATCCCAGTCATCAACGATGCCTACCATGGCTAAGATTTCTAAATTAAGCACCAAGCCTAACCCATAACCATCACGTGGCACACCATACAGTTTGCCATCAAAGGTTAAACTGTCTCGCATGTATGGATCGAGATGCTCATCCCATCCAAGTTCAGCGAGTTGGTCGTCAATGCTACGCACAAAATTGTTTCGAATGAGTTTTTCAGGTTCAGTAAACCACGTTTGGAAAATTGTTGGTTGTGTCCCCGCTTGCGCCATTGGGAAAAAGGTATCCACTGAATAAGTATACGGTTGCGCAATGACTTCATATTCAGGGTAATCATCTTCAAACATACGTTTCCATTCTTCAAACATCGCATGATCTTCGCTCAGATATGGCTGTGGCCACATCCCAACAGTAATCTGTATACGTCCGTTGTCACTTCCACCACAAGCACTTAATGCAAGCGCTACAGTGAGGACAAGTCCTAATAAAATTAATTTTTTCATATTTAACCCTCCAAAATACTCCTTATAATGCTATTATATATAAATATGTAAGCGTTTAAAAGATGGCAAACATGCAAAATGGTTTAGTATTATGCACGTTTAAAAAAATCTTCTTGCTGGTGATTGTAAACCCTTGCAAAGATACGCTATAATAAGGTATATTTACCCAAAGGAGATGATGCCATGTTTACACGTTTACGAAAAAATATCGTCCGTAGTATTATGATTGCGACCGTCCTTTTGTCAACGGTTGCCAGTTTCATCTCTTTTGTGATTATTTCTCAGAGCCACTACCAAAGTTACAAAACCTCAACGAACGATTCGATCGATCAAAAGATTACGCTCAGTTCCTTTACTTTTGATAGCGTCATGCGGACCTCTCAACAGTTGTCTGAAAATGAAACGTTCTTAGAAGCGCTGGATGCCGACGAGTTCAATCCCCAGATCACCCCGGTGCTGAATACCCTTAAAAACTCTTCATTTGGTATCTTAGCCGCAACCGTCTACCTTCCCGATGGGCAAACCTATTCGACGTTTAACATTTCCAATGTTGTTTCCTATGAACAGTTTAGCGATTACGATCCCGTTCACAACTTTCTAATGTCTGAAGACAAAAGCATGTTGTCAATCCGAACCACGCACATCGCACAGCTTTACAACAATGTGCGGTACAATGATGATTTTGGGATGATTACCTACATTGTTAAACTCGAACATAACAATGAATTTATCGGTCTTCTCTTTGTTGACATTAACCCCAATTATATTTATCAAAGTTTTTTTAACTACAGCAACTACACACGCTTTTCTGGAACGACCACGTTCATCATCGGTGAGAATTCAATGCCTTTGCTCAGTGCTTTAAGCGATCGCAATTACACGCATTACATTGATGAAGCGATTGAAAACCCAAACACCATGAGTTCAAATTTTCGCTATTTAGTCAACACACACAGTTTATACGATAACCATCACGTCGTGACATTAACGCCTTTGAGACCGCTATACATGACGCTCATGCGTAACGGGCTGATGCTAATTGCGTTAAACGTCATCGTTATTACCCTTGCCTATTTTGTGGCAAAAAATGTTGAGCGAACGATGGTCACACCGCTTCAAAATCTGCAAGTAAAAATGCAACAATCAAATCAAATCCTAAAAAAACCTGAGTAATTATCAGGTTTTTTTGATTCTTAACGTAACTTTTGTGCCGCCATTTGGTCTTGACTCTACTTGAATCCCATAGGGTTCACCGTACTCAAGTTTTAACCGGTCGTCCACATTTTTAAGGCCGTAACCGCCTGGACGTTTTGCACTCGTTGTATCTGTTTTAAGTGTTTTTGGATCAAACCCAATGCCATTGTCAGTTACTTCAAAAACAATGTCCGATTCATCATCAATCGCATGGATAGTGATGTGCCCCTTTCGGTCAAGTTCCCCAATGCCATGTTTGATTGCATTTTCAACAATTGGTTGCAAAATAAGTTTTAAGGTTTTCTGATGTTTAATGCTTTTGTCAATATGGTAACTCACGGTAAATTTATCGGGAAAACGCACAAGTTCAATCTCCATAAAATGACGAATAATCTCGATTTCATCGATGACATCAATGTATTTTTCACCCTTGTGTAAAGACATACGAAAGAATTTAGCAAGCGCTAAAACAAGATGCTCAATATCGTCTTGCTTTTTTATTTTTGCCATCCACGCAATAGCATCAAGTGTGTTGTATAAAAAGTGTGGATTAATTTGCATCTGCAATGTATACAGTTCAAGTTGCCGTTGGGTTTCAGCGTCACGCTTATTTTTTTTAATCAAATCAATAATTTGGACAATCATGTCGTCATAGGTTGATTCAAGTTCCAACAGTTCATCGCTGTATGCTTGTTTGTCGGGTTGTTTTTCTTTTGTGGACGTAAAATGACGCAAATTTTGAATAATATTATTGATGGGATTGCTTATTTTTTGCGCTATTCTTAAGGATAAAAAGAGTGCAACAAGTCCCATTACAATGCCCAAAATGACATTGTAACGGTTTAACCGAATGACACTTTCATACAGGGTTTCATAGGATAACACACTAACAATTTGCCACTCAAGATTGTACTGATTTTTAAACGTCTGGCTTTCATTGACAATGATAATATACGTTTCGCCATCAATGGTCTGCTGGGTGTGATTAGGCAATCGATTAAAGGTAAATAACCCGGTATCAAAAAGCTGGGATCCAACCAATTCACCGCTTGAATTTGATATCACGCGGTGTTCGCTTGTTAAGATAAAGGAATACCCAAGGTCTTCATCAATCGTATCATAAAAACGACGAAACTCCGTTTCATCTAAATAGAAAAACACTGCGCCTTGGTCGACGTTTGAAAATGCTGAACTAAGTGGTTTAGCAAAGAGTAAATGTGGATGGTTATCCGCACTCATTACGACATCGTGAAATTCAATTAAAGCACTTGAATCAAGCGTGGTTTGCAAAAAGGCTGGAGAAATCGATCCATAGTGCATTTCATCTTCGTAGCGGACCATATTCCCATCAAAATAAAAAACAATTTCTTTAAATAAATCGGTATTCATGCCGACTTGAACCATCATCTCTTGAAAGAGGGTATTGCGTTCTTCATCGCTTAAGGTATCGTCTTCAATGATTGCTTGAAGCTGATTGGAAAGCACGATGCGTGAATAAAACAGGTTAATTTCATCAAGCACCATCGTCATGCCTTGGTACATATCTTCTTGTTTCGCATAAATATCATCGTAAATAAAGTTTTCAATCGTGCGACGGGCGCTGTAACGGATGACACCGAATAGCAAGACCATAAGCACGGTAAACATCAAAATGGTAGGCACGACAATTTGGCGTTTTAAACTTCGACGTTTGATCATGTCTTAAACTGCTTCACATAATCACTTGGGGTCATCCCAAGGTGCTTGCGAAAGACTTGTGAGAAATACTTAACGTCACCATAACCTACCTTTGTGGCAACTTCATAGATGTGATAATGCGATGTAAGCAAAAGTTCTTTTGCTTTGTTTAAACGATACGCCGTCAGGTACTCATTAAAGGTTTTATTTAATTGGTTCTTAAAAGCGTGCATTAAATAGGATTCACTAACGTACAAATGATCCGCGACGGTTTTCACAGTAATATTTTCATGGTAGTGTTGGCTGATATACATCAAACACGATTTAAGTTGGGGTTTTAGCGTCAAATCATCGAGTGGACTCATAACCATGTTTATCAGTGGATACGGTTTTTTTAACGCGTTTTCTTGCGCTGATTCGTAGGCCTCTTTTATGCCAGAAATCTCGGTAAAAAGATTGGATACACCGATGTAGAGTGGTTCTATGTGTACTTGTTGGTAGCGTTTTAAAGCGGATTCTAAGATTGTTTGCACAGCCTTAAGTGTATCGGTTTGAACGATAACGCTATACGTATCTTGATCGTGGTAATAATAGTACGTAACGTTTTCCGCTGTCAACGCCTCAATAACACACGCATAAAACTGCGAAGCGCCTTGATTGTCTTTGACTTCATCTTGCATGTAGATAACAACGCCTTGATGAATCACTGGCAATTTATAGGATGTGGCTTTTTTGATAAATGTCGCCGTGTCTACGCGACCTTCAAGCACTTCATAGATCAGTTGGCGTTTTATGTTTGGAATATCTTCTTGGATGGTTTCCACTAACGATTCTTTTTCACGTTGAATTTTTAGATGGTTAATGACATCGAGCACTTTATCAATCAGTTCTTGATTGGCGATGGGCTTAAGTAAATACGAAAAAGCACCGTTTTCAAGGGCGTGTTTGGCGTATTCAAAGTCTTGATACCCGCTCAACACAACAATGCCTAAATCGTCGGTTAGGTGACTAAGTTCTTTGATAAGCGTAACGCCATCCATAATCGGCATACGAATATCGGTGATCACAATGTCAATGGCATGGTGTTTAATAATATCAAGTGCTTCTTGGCCATGTTTTGCTTCGTGGGTGATGGTTACGTTATAGCGTTCCCAGTCAATTGTTTCTTTTATGCCCTTTCGAACAATATATTCATCATCAACAATAAGCATCTTATACATAGGCTCACCTCACAATCTTATTCTTATTATAACAAAAAATACGATAAATAGAGATAAAAACAACCTACCGAAGTAGGTTGTTTTTATGATTCTATCATTATTAATAAAGGGGTTTAGGGGAATAAATTATTTCTTAAGTACGATAAAGTACATGGCAGCGCCACCTACAACACCTAAGATACCTAGGATGATTGCAACAATCGCACCTGTTGATAATCCTGTGTCCTCTGTGTCGACTACTTCATCAAGTACGGTTACTGTTGCGGTCACACTTTGTTCAACATCCGGGTTCGCTTCGACACCTTCAGGAAGTTCAAAGGTACCTGTTGCTGTGTAGTCTCCGGCTGTGGTTCCATCATAATCTGCAATGGTCCATGTAAGCATCACTGTGTGCTCAATGCCTTCGCTGTCTTCAATCGTCGTTGACGTTGCTAAGACATTAATCGCATTTTGCAACGTTGTGCCAAAGGCAACTTCAACATCCGCCACACCAGCAACGGTTTCTAACGTAACCTCGTCGATGCTATCGTCTTCAACGGTGATGACTGCGCTGACTTCTAGCGGTGTTTCTGGGTCGGTTTGGACAACGCCTTCAGGGAGTTCGAAGACCCCTGTTGCGATGTATGTTCCAGCTGCACTGGCGTTATAATCCGCAATCGTCCATGCGAGCGTTACATCGTATGTTGTGTTGTCTTCATCCGTAATCGTAATGGTTGTTGGCAACATACCAATAACGTTTGCTTCTGTGGTTCCAAGATCAACGGTGACGTTTGCAACATCGTTGTTGACGTCAATTTGGTTGATTTCTTTTGTTGGGTTATAAAGTTGGACTTTAGATAGCGTTGTTTCTAGTGCTGGTAAGGTGTCAACATACCCCATAAATCCAGTTTCTTGGATATAGAGCATTCCTTCACCCCAATCGCCGAAGAAGAGTCCGTAACCTTCCATTTGAACATCAAGTCCTGAAGCTTCTAGATCAATGATGTACGTTTGATACTCTTCAGTTAATGCTGGAATTGGTTCGCCATCGATACCCACTAAGTGCCCGGCATTAAAGAAACGTGTATCTTCCGTTGGAATGGTATGCATGCGGAAGGATTCAAGCGTCGTCCCTGCAGAGCCTTTCATGGTGATGTAAAGGAAAGGGAGCGGTTCATCGACGTTGTTTGGATACGCCGCAGTTCGGTAATATGCGTGTTGGTTGTCTGTTGCATCAAGGACAAGTGCCCCATCTTCAATAAAGGTATTGCCTGTATCAAACCAGTAGTTTGGATAGTCCGCTGGGTCTGGGGCAACATCCGTACGGTCAAAATCTTCAAAGACAACGCTGTTTTCTTCATCAAGTGCTTTCTCTTGGCTGTTTGCGTAGAAGATTTGGTCGATATAAAGTTGACCTTCACCACTGTAGAATAAGTCAAATCCACTAATGGTTTCTGTTAAGCCTGTTTCGGCAATATTGATAATTAAGTATAGATAATCACCAGACGTATATGGATAATCTTCAACACCAAAGTGTGGGGTTAGAAGTCCGGCACCACTGTAAAGTTCGCTGTGTCCCCATTTAACATCGGAACGGTTGTCGTTTACATCAATTGATGCAATACGGAATGTGTTTAAACTTGCGCCATTTTCACCGCGCACTTTAAAGACAACATACTCATAATCGCCATTGTTTTGTCTAGCAAATGAGGTTGATGTATACTGCATATGCGTTGTCGCTGCATCGGCATCAAAGACAAGTTCATTATCAAAGACGTCCATGTAGTCAATCCCTGCGTACCCGATGATAAAGTTAAAGCCATGATCGAGCGCAACGGGGTTATTTGGGTCATACGCTGGTGTAGCCCCTAGCGTATCGCGTTCAAAGTTGTCAAAGACAACGATATCGTTTGGATCAAGGGTAACGTATTCTGTGTCAACGACTTCGATTTCTTCTTCCATGTTGGTAAAGTAAACTGCATCAAGATAAACAAAGTCTGATTCAGTTTCTAATGTATCGACACGGAATCCAATCACGTCTTTGTCCCAGTTGTTTTCTTCAAAGTTCACAACGTAACCCATGAAGTTTGTGGTCAGTGTTGGAAGTAACTGTGCATCAGGTCCTAACAATTCACTAAACAAAATAGCTGTTCCGTAGACATTGCTTCCTGCGTCATCATAAATTGGCGTAATTTCTAAGTCTTCAGCGCCTTGCATACCACGAAGTCTAAGGACGACATTGTCATAAGCAAGATCTTCATTGTTCATCGTAGCGCTTGTTGCTTCATACGATGATACAGCTGTTGACCCATCAAGAGCTAAGTGTTTCCCGATAATGTAGCCAACGCTATCACGCCACCATACATTTGGTCCACCTGCATTAACAGCTTCACGCTCGAATGCATCAAGCAAGAAATAACTTGGGCTATCGGTGTAACTTGGGTTGACATCGTTAGTGTAATAGATCATATCGATGTTTAAGACACCTTCACCGACACTATCACCATCTTGATAGAGGTGTAATCCTTGCATTTGGTTCCCTGCAGGAACAACATCCCCTGAAGTGTTATGAATATATTCTTTATCGGCTAAACTACCAATCAAGTCAATAACATAGAGTTGATAATCTTCAGTAAGTGCTGGCATGGGTTCATAATCTGGGTCAAGCAACTCATTAAATGGCACATGAATGAGTGAATGGTTATCATCAAGTCTAAAGGCTAAAACCAAGTCATCAATGGATGCGCCTTCAAACCCACGCATTTCAAACACGAGGAAACTAAATTGCCCATCTGCGTTCCCTGATGATCCTACTTTGTATAGCGCAGAATCTGCTGTAGTTGGGGTTGAAGCTGAGTAACGAGCGCGTAAATGGTAATCGGTAATGTACGCACCTGTGCCTAATGCACTCGCATAATCCAGTTCAGATCCGCTTACACCTGCAACGGTGCTGCGGTCAAAGTTGTCAAATAATCTGTCGTATGTTGCGTTATAAGCACGTCCGAGGTAATTTTCTGCTTCATCACGTACTGGTGCTTCTTGTGTATCCGCCCAAGCAATCATGCCTTGGGATGAACCCACGATGATGGCTAAGGTTAAAACAAGTAAAACTTTTTTAAATACTCTCATAAATGTAATCCTCCTCTTATTTTATTCAAATATATTTATTTGCGATATTTGTGCACCATAACTACCCGGTGCAGTATTATCGGTGAATAGAAATCTTACGTATTGCGCACTGACGGCTTCATCAAGTTGTATTTCAACAACATTGCCTGCTTGTGGGTCAAAGCGATAATACGCTTTAGCGACAATCACTTCGAACGTGGTGCCGTCTAAACTGACTAAAACCTCAATTTCTTGTTCACGTGCTTCCCACTGCATAAGCGGTGGCAAGTATAAACTTATGTATGAAATGTCGTACTCGCCTGCTAAATCAATGGTTACTTCTGCTGGCCAAGTACCTTTTTGTGATTCATAATACGTCATGCGGTTTCCATCCGTAATGTTGAAGGCATCATACACATCTTCATGTGGTGTCGCGTTGACACTTTTATTGAATGAAAGGCTAGCTGGGTAAAATTCAATGCCACTGGTGTATGGTCGTGTTGGGTAAGCAACACCATCCTCATTGTAAAAGCGAACTTGAATCGCTTGATACTCACCTGGGTTAATCAGGATGTCTGCGTAATTGCCTGAAGCTGGTGAAAACTCATAATCTTCACTGTTGGTTAATTTGACATATGTTCCTGTGGTACTCGTTGAACGAATCCCAAAAATCGCGATGTTTTGAAGTTGATAGATATCGGAATTTGGGTCCCCATGAACACGAATCGTACCGAGGGACTTGTCTTCATCAAAGATAATGCTTAATGCCGCGAATTCAGTGCGTAAATCGGTTTCAAAATCGCCTGCAACCCAACGGGTAGTTAAATCGCCATCAATCGCGTTTGCGGCTACGTAACCCTCGTGGTTAAAGGATGCATCATCCACATTCCAATTAAGGAGTCCGGTTCCTCGTGATGATTGAGCGGTAAAATCACCGGTGACTTCGTTCCCCATGTAAACTTCAGGAATATCGCTAATCGCAAAATCAGGAATTAAGTACCCCTCTTGATCAATGTTGCTGTGGATGGTGAGATCAACAAGATCATCTTCAAGGTCAAGTTCATAAGGTAAAAGTAAACGTGCACCTGTTGGCATCACGCCATCATGGGTTATTTCGATGTTGCTTGTGTGACTGTTGACACTTATATTTAAGTCACTTGGTTCGGTGACATGAATATCTTTGTAGGTAAAATTACGAATCGTTACGTTCTCTGTACGGTGAGACCCATCATATCCATGAATACGTCCAACAACGTCATCGCGTCCTTCTAAGACAACAACGTTTTCAACGCGTACACCATCAATATGACCACGAATACCGCCTGTGCTTGACCACTCTAAGTTAAACATAATGTTAAAGTCAATAAAGAAGTTGTCATGCATAGCGCCTTGGTTATCGCCCACAATTTCAACGTTTTCAACGGTAATGTTTTCAAACACCACATTGGTAATTAAAGCATCATCGGCATTGTGAATACTAATGACTGGTTTATGGAAATTATGCAACACGGTGATGTCTCTAAAGACAATATTGTCCATGGTTTCACCATTGGTTTCAAAGCCAACTTCCATGCTCTGAGCTAAATCTGTCCATAAAACCATGTTTTCAAAGACAACATTTTCAGTGGTGCCACGGGTGTAGTTTTTCACCACCAGTGAATCATCCCATGAACGCACGAAACTATTTTTTACGTGAACATTTTTTGATGACTGAATCGAAATGCCATCGCCATTCGCACGTGCCGTAATAATATTGATACCATCTATCGTTAATCCATCAATGAAATACGAGTTAATTGTCCACCCGGCACTATCTAAGAAGGTTATCCCTTCAATGGTAATATTGCTTGAATGACGGAACTCTATTGGGATTGTTGCTTCACTTGCACGACGACGGTGGTAAATTTCACCATGGATAATCCCACGACCACGTATCGATACATCCTCAACGTTTTCCGCACGAATTTGACCATACACCACAGCGCCTCCAGCGATGTACACTGTTTGACCGCTTGCGACTGGAATCGCATCTGCTTTATGGACACCTGGACCAAGGTAAATCATATCCTCAGGTAAATTCTCTGGGTCTGGTCGGTCATCTTCTAATGTGTTGGTAAATAAATGAATCGCCGTGCTTGGGTCATCATTGTATTCCACAACATACGATGTTGGGTAATCGAGTGTGAACGTAATGGTATTGCCATCAAACTCGGCTTCAACACCAAACTGTAATGGTCGAACCACGACAGAATTCACCTCTTCAGGGACTTCAATGCGCACCTCAATTGAGCCTTCAAAGTCAAAAATCGCAACAGGTGCTTTCGTTGTTGGGTAAGAATAACTGAAACTGCGACTGTGATTGACGCGCGTTTCGTAAACAAATACTTCCTCATCTTCAACGTACACTTGTGCTAATTCAGAACTTTTTAGCATGTTCGGACCATCAAACAATTCAACTTTCGTTGTTGTGACTGTTCCGAGTTCTATTGGATCGTCATTTCCGTTCGGATCCCCATTCCCATTATCGTCACCATTATCGGTGCTTTGTCGACATGCCGCAAGGGCAAACACAGACAAAAACAGCATTAAGATAATGAGTAAACGCTTACTTTTTGATAAAAGAATGTCTTGTAATTTTCTCATACTTTGCTCCCTCCAAAACTTTTATACTTTCATTATAATAATCCTTTACATAAAGTGCTATACGACAAAACTGCAAAAAGGGTTGTTAAAATGTTCAATTCATGGATTTTACTAAAACGGTTACATTAAAGCCAAATATCGGCTGATAAAAAATAGAATCTATAAATTCCATTAAAGCATGACACACCCACACAAAAAAACCCAGACAAATGTCTGAGTTTAATGGTGCGTTAAAAAACGTACATTAGTGAATGGCATCGATCACATTGAGTATCACAGAATTGGTTGTGTTGGATGCCGAACCAACTTTTACTTTATAAGATTGGTTTTCGGCGGTATACACCATATCAACATTGTATGAACGGAAATCCTGAAGCGTTAATCGGAAGGTAACGCTTGCTTCTTCGGCTGGTTCGAGCGTTATCTGTTTAAAGGCTTTGAGTTCATTGACTGGGCGTGATACGCTATACGTCAACGCTTCAATGTAACATTGCACGGTTTCGGTGGCTTTCATTGGGCCAGTATTTTTCACCTTGACCGATACACTCACAGCGTCTTCATCTTTTAATGTTTCTTTATCAAGTATTAAATCGGCATACGTAAACTCACCATACGTTAACCCAAACCCAAATGGATAAAGTGGTGCGTCGCTGCAATCACGATAGCGTGAATTGTAGCGGTAATTTGGCTTATCTGGGTTGAGTGGTCGCCCCGTACTATAATGGTTATAGTAAATCGGGATTTGTCCTTGGTGACGCGGGAAGGTCATCGTAAGTTTGCCACGTGGACTGGATGTACCCGAAATTAAGTTATAAATTGCACGTCCAGCCATGGTGCCTGGTTGATAACTGTAAAGGATGGCGCTCGCATGATCATCATAATGCGTCATAATCAGTGGACGACCCGCAAAAACAATTAACACAACGTTTGCATTTACCTTGCGGACGCGATCAAATAAGGCTTGCTGATGGTTTGGCAAATGAAGATCAACTTTGCTGTTGCCCTCACCTGCCTCATTGCCAGCTTCACCCAGTGCCATGATCACGACGTCGCATTCAGAAAGTCTATCAAGGTTGTCATCATCCACGTAAACCGTGTTATAGTCCCCTTGATCAAAGGCCTCTTTGATGGAAATAACATCGCTTTTTTCTGCTAATGCGTTCCACTCACCAATGACATCTTGATTCTTAATAAACGGTCCAACAAGTCCCACTTTTTTCGTTGACATAATTGGTAAAACCGCATCGTTTTTAAGCAAAACCATGCTTTTTTCAGACGCTTCAAGCGCAAGGGCTTTGGTGTCGTCTTGAAGCATATACTGTTCACTGTTTTCATAGAAATTGCGGTAGGGGTTTTTAAACAATCCTAGGGCTTTTTTTAGCGCTAAGATACGTCCTGCTGCGCGATCAATATCTTTGATGGATACCTCGTTTGTCTTGACTAAGGCTTCAAGATGGTCTTTGTAGGTGGTTGAGACCATTTCGTGGTCAAGCCCCGCATTAAAGCATTGTTTAGCGGCATCGCGTTCATCTTTTGCCACTTTATGGTTGATGACTTCTTCAGTTGAGGTGTAATCCGAAATTGTTATGCCTTGGTAAGCCATTTCTTGGCGTAAGATATCTTTGAGTAAGAACGTACTTGCTGTTGCTGGTCGGTCAAAGAGCACGTTAAACGCGGTCATTACCATGCTCACGTTTTCATCGATTGCCGCTTGAAATGGCGGTAAAACAATGTTTCTAAAAACACGTTCTGAGATGTCAACGGTGTTGTATTCTTTCCCTGCTTCAACAAAGCCATACCCAGCAAAATGCTTTACACATGCCGCAACGGCATGTGGATGACTTAAGTCTTTTTGTTCGTATCCACGCACATACGCTTTAGCGAGGACGCTCGATAAATACGGGTCTTCGCCATTGCTTTCCATCACGCGTCCCCATCTAGGGTCACGGACAATATCGACCATCGGCGAAAAGGTTAAATGCAATCCCGCGTGGCTTGTTTCGTAAGCGACGGCTTTACTGACGCGTTCAATAAGATCAGGGTCCCACGTTGAAGATAACGCTAAGTTAATCGGAAACGCGGTTTTATACCCATGAATGACATCAAAACAAAACAGCAAAGGAATGCCTAAACGACTTTCCTCAACCGCTGTTTTTTGTAGTTGATATAGAACTTCTTCTTTGTGAACACTCAATATCGATCCGACCTGTCCGTTGCGTATGCCTTCTAGCGTTTGACTTGTGTCACGTTCATGACCCGTCACAACATCGGAAAAATAGGCGGATTGATAAAGTTGACCAATTTTTTCTTTTAATGTCATTTTTT
>SLQR01000045.1 GCA_007131405.1 Candidatus Izemoplasma sp. | reverse complement strand
CGATCCCAGTCATATTGCAACGTGTCAGTTGTTAACCGATATGTGTATGCAAGAACAGCTTGCGATTGATGAAGATATTGCCACAAAACTACTGAGTGGTCTGGTGACGGATAGTGGACGTTTCCTTTATCCGGCAACGAACGCTATGACGTTTAAAACCGCTGCATTTTTGATGGAAAACGGTGCACAACTACAATACTTGTATGATGAACTCTATACGGAAGACTTGGCGTTTAAAAAACTCAAGGGGTATTTTATTAATAGTTTTCAAACAACAAAAAATAACGTGGCTTACATGAAAAACGACAAAACACTAAAAGACCGTTTTGAGGTCACCACGTTTACGATTAGTCGTGGCATGGTGAATCAAATGAGTGGGATTGCTGGCATTCCTATGTGGGCAAATTTCACCGAAGAAGATAATGGCGATATTATTTGTGAACTACGCAGTAAACAGATACCCATTGTCGATGTTGCAAAGAAATACGGAGGCGGGGGGCATCAACTCGCTTGCGGGTGTACGGTGGATAACTGGGAAGATGTTGACCGTATTTTAGACGATTTAGATGCATTGCTCGAGAAAGGAGAATAAATAATGGATATAAAGAAACTGACACAGATTCATGAAAAAATTAAAGAATACCAAAAAATTATTATTACACCACACGGACGACCTGATGGGGATTGTATTGGAACCTCGATGGGGTTAAAAGATATGATTACAGCAACCTACCCAGATAAAACGGTTTACGTCAGTGGGGAAGAAACAGACTTTGTAAAATTTTTAGGTAGAACCGATCAAATTGACGATAAAGAGTTTGAAGGGGCACTGGTTATTGCGGTGGATACAGGCAATGAAGAACGCATTGCAGACCAACGTTATAAAACCGGGGACTTCTTGATTAAGATTGACCACCATATATTAGTCACAAGCTATGGGGATATTGAATACGTTGATACCTCTAGACCGGCCGCAGCTCTTATTATTCTTGATTTGTACGCGTTATTCAAAGATGAGTACACAATGACACCTAAAGGTGCAAAAGCACTGTATACAGGAACCTTAACCGATACAGGACGCTTTAAATACCCAGGAGTTGATGGGGATACCTTCCGAAACGTTGCCTTACTTTATGATATTGGCTTAGATACAGAAGACGTCTACCGTCATTTAGATACGCGCTCAGAGCAACTTATTCGCTTTAAAGGGTATGTGCTCTTAAACTACAAAAAAACACCAAACGGTGTCGCATACATTGAAATAACACAAGAGTTAATGGAAGAGCATGGCGTAAACGATGAACAAGCGTCAAGTTTAGTGAATGAACTCGGTGTGTTTGAAGACTGCCCAATTTGGGTACTGCTTGCGGAGTATGAAGAGAAGATTGTGCGTGCACGTGTACGCAGTAAAGGACCTGCGATCAATGAAATTGCGGGTGAATTTAACGGCGGAGGGCATGCCATGGCAAGTGGCGCAAACCTCGGGACATGGGAACGTGCTGAAGAACTGCTTAAAGCACTTGATGACCATGCGAAGAAATATAAAGAATCAGTGTAAAACGGTGAAAATTCACCGTTTTTTTCTTTGTTAATTTTTTGTTAAAGTCTGTTAGGAAAATATTGTTTTCGATGAAGTATACATCCAATGTGATATGATTTGATTGGATATACAATTAAGGAGACGATGGTATGATAATACTTGCAGTAAATAATGTGGATTGGACACAGCTTGTCTTTTTGGTCCTAGGTGGATTAGGTATTTTCCTTTATGGGATTCATATTATGGGGGAATCACTGAAACTGCTTGCTGGTACCAAGCTTAAAGTGATGATTGAAAAAACAACGAATACGCCCTTGAAGGGAATCTTTGTGGGGATTGTTATTACCGGTTTACTTCAGTCAAGTTCTGGGACAACCGCTTTGACGGTCGGCCTTGTGCGTGCTGGGTTAATGACATTGCCACAAGCTGTGGGGATTATTCTTGGTGCAAACATTGGAACGACGGTCACGAGTTTCTTAATTGGTCTTGAGATTAAAGCGTATGCACTACCAATTATGGGAATTGGCTGTATGCTTATTTTCTTTATGCAATCAAAAAAGTTGACACGCGTTGGTGGCGCAATGCTTGGATTTGGAATGATTTTTTACGGGCTTGATTTGATGGGTGGCGCCTTAAAAGTCTTTGTTGAATTTGAGGCCTTTGAACTTGCGATGGTGCGTGTATCGGATATCCCTGTGCTTGGTGTCATCGTGGGTGCTGTGCTTACGGCACTTGTGCAATCAAGTACCGCAACGATTGGGATTTTACAAGAATTGTATACAACAGGGAAGATGCCACTTATTGGTGCTATTGCGATTGTCCTTGGTAGCAACATTGGGACGACGATTACCGCGATTTTTGCGGCTATTGGAGGAAGTGTGTCGGCCAAACGGACGGCGGCGGCACATGTCGTTTTTAATGTCGCTGGAAGTGTGTTATTCTTATTGTTAATTTATCCATATTTTCTTTGGATTCGATTATTGGAGAATACTTTTTATGCTGGACAACCGGTTGCGATGACCATTAGTTTTGCGCATATTTTCTTTAATATTTTCAACACATTTGTAATGTATTGGTTTATTAAATACTTAGTTAAGTTAAGTGTGAAAATAATTCCTGGTGACGATGTGATGGATACAGTAAAAATTGGAAACTTACAAGATAACTTAATTAAAGAATCACCAGTGCTTGCACTTGAGAATGCAAAATTTGTGATTACGGGTATGGGAAATATTGTGAAAAAGATGTATGATAACAGTATACGTTATGCGTATGAAGAAGATAAAAAGTTGCTTGAAGAAGGAAGACAACTTGAAGAATTGGTCGATACAATTGATCAAAAGGTCCATGACTACCTAGTGAAAGTTTCCTTAACAGACTTAGACCAAGATTTAGCGCACTTACAAGCAATCTATATCGATGCCATTCGTGATTATGAACGGATTGCAGACCATTGCCAGAACTTATTCGATTTCTTTGAACATCGGTATGAAACAAAAAAAATAATGAGTAAAGCAGCGATAAAAGATATCGAACATATCTTTGGTATTGTTGAAGAAACAATCGCCTTAACGCTAGAAGCATTTGAAGAACAAAATAAACTACGCGCTGAGCAAATTCTTGAACTTGAAGACGAAATTGATGCGCTCGTTCGCAAATACCGTAAACGTCACGTTATGCGCATGAATGAATGCATCCAACCAGAATGCGATGACGATTTGTTTGTGGATATCTTATCAAACGTTGAACGCATTGGGGATCACTGCACGAACATTGCGGTCAATGTGTTGCAAAAAAATTATTATCATGATGTGGATGAGAAGACACAACATCCTGCGATGAAACCACTTTAAGGAGTGAAGGTTATGCCGAAAATATTTATAATCGAAGATGAGGTTAGCATTTCGAAGATGCTTGCCTATGATTTACGCCAACTCGCCTATGAAGTGGATACAGAGATTGATGGAATGAAAGGTTATAAGCGAGCGCTTGAAGGCAATTACGATGTTATTTTACTTGATGTGATGTTGCCATCCCTTAATGGTCTTGAACTTTGTAAAAAACTTCGTGATGCGGATAACCATGCCTACATTATTATGCTTACTGCGATGGATGATGAATACAATAAAGTCGAAGGCTTTGAAGTGGGTGCTGATGATTATGTTACAAAACCATTTTCACCAAGAGAACTGGCAGCACGCATTAAAGCAGGCTTAAGACGAAACATTAAAAGTGATGTCAAAAAACAACTGACTTATGAAGATATTTTGTTGAATTTAGATAGTTATGAAGTGTACAAATCGGATGAAAAAATAAACGTAACATTAAAAGAGTTTGAACTCTTAGAATACCTTATCAATCATCGTGGATCCGCCCTATCACGTGAACAGTTACTTACAAAGCTATGGGGCTACAGTTACGATGGGGACACCCGTGTTGTTGATGTGCATATTTTCAAGTTAAGAGAAAAACTTGATCCGGCACAAAAATACATTAAAACGGTGCGTGGTATTGGTTATAAAATTGTCTAAATACTGAAAACTTATATCGCGATTACGATATAAGTTTTTTTAATGAAACGCTATTTTATGGTAAATATTTGGTATAATAAGCTAAAGGTTGTGATGGTATGAATGTAAAACAACATTATTTATGGATGGTCACGCTTTATCTAACAGGAACAGTTTTAATTATTCTCCTTGCGGACATTTTAGCGAGTGTTTTTATCGTTCTTGTGCTGTTTGTGTATCATTTAATTGCATTTAGCACGTTTAAAATGCAATACATTAACAAAACCAAAGAAGAAAAAGAGCGTTTGCTTTATCGCCTGGATCAAACCCAAAAAGAGACGCATGAAGTCGCGACACAGTTCACCTCACTTTCTGAACTTATTGATAGTGGTCTTTTACTCATTGATGATGAAGAACGCATAAAACAAGTTAACAAAACATTTTCGCTTTATTTTGATAAAGAGGATTTGCTGGATAAAAGTTACGATGTTTTAAGTGATATTAAAGGCTTATACAAGGCGATCAATGAAGCATATTTACAAGAACATAAAGTCCGCTTGCAAATCGAATATAACCAAGCCTATTACGACGTCAATATTTCACCAATTTTTGAAGGAACAAGGTACCGTGGATGTTTGGTTGTGGTGCATGACATTACTCAACTTAAAACTGCCGAAACTTTTCAAAAACAATTTACTGCGGATGTTAGTCATGAGCTAAAAACACCACTTAGTGCCATCAAAGGGATTTCAGAGATTTTAGCAAACAATCCCGCAATGGATCAGCAAGAACGAAAAGAGTTTATTGACACGATGATGAATGAATCAGCACGTCTTGAAACGATTCTTAATGATCTATTAATTATTTCAAAAATGGATCGTCTTGATTATGAGCTTAAACTTGAAAAAACCGACATAGAAGCGTTGATTGATGAAGCGATTCAGTTATTAAAACCGATGGCTTCAGAAAAGGATCTTGATTTGATCGCCGAGTTAACGCCCATTGAAATGATGGTCGATTCAACCAAGTTTAGACAAGTGATTATTAATCTAATTAAAAACGGCCTTAATTATACGGATAAAGGCTATGTAAAGATTCGTTCATTTGTGGAAAAAGACTGGTATGTTATTGAAGTTCACGATACGGGGATCGGCATTAACGAAGATGACCGTGAACTTGTGTTTAAACGTTTCTATCGTGTCGATGATGCGCGAAGTCGAGCATCAGGAGGCAGCGGGCTTGGATTAAGCATTATCAAAAATGTTGTCAAAAAACACGATGGTGAAATTGAGCTTGATTCGATTCCGAATAAGGGGTCAACATTCCGTGTGAAATTACCGATAATTGCCGAAAAGCATTGATTTTACTTGCAAGATATGGGAACTTATTATATAATACTAACGCATTGAAAAATTTGTATTTTGGGTGGTTTCATGGCAAAAGTCCATGTGGTCTTTTCAATTAAAAGTGAAGAATCTTCAACATCGTTTGAAACAAAAGGAATCCTTCATGACAATACGCTTCGTTTTTATGATGACAAGGTTAAGCACCATATTGCATTTAATGAAGATTCAATCCGTTATCTCAAAACAAGCGATGTAGCGTTGGATTTTTTGTTTGAAAAAGGAAAAACACATCAAGGAACTTATGCGTATGCCGGGCGAACCATGGTGCTCGATGTAAAGACCGCACAATTAATCCATGAAATGCATCACATTGAACTGGTCTACGACGTATTAAGCGATAATACAGTAATTAACCACGTTCAGTTAACGATAGACTATGTTCCGATGGAGGAGGTTTAGAATGATTGAAAAACACGAATCAAGTTTAATTGACTTAGCAGAAGAAATATTAATAGGAAAAAAAGAACCTGTCAATCTATACGATCTTTTTGATCAAGTACGCAAACTACGTGGCGATGAAGGTGAAGCAAACAACGAACGCTTAAATGCTTTTTATGCGGACATTACCTCAAGCGCAAAATTCGTTTACATGGGCGACAACACGTGGGACTTAAAAAAACATCAAAAAATTGATCTATGGGAAAAAGACGGTTCACATTATAATGAGTACTCTGAAGTTGAAGACGAAGCACTCGATGCACGTTTAGCAACTCAAGTTGAACGTGAGAAAAAACATCAAGCGATGCTCGAATCACGTCGTCAAGCCGAAATCGAAGCTGAAGAAGCAAAACTCAAAGCGGAAGAAGAAGCGCTAATCATGCCAGAAGAAGACGTGTATGAAGAACCTGAAGTTAATCTTGATGACATCAAACTTGAAAATAATCTTGATGAAGTTGAAGAACTTGCCGACGATTCCAAAGAAGACGAAGTCAAAGATAAAAAATCCGATAAATCTGAGAAATCCGATAAAGAAGACGGTGACGAGGAATACGAAGACTTTGACGAAGAAGAATACAACGAGTACATGGACGAATTTGAAGATAAGTACGACAAATAAAAAAGACGCTTGCAAAAACCATGTTTTTTGGTATAATTTTAGTGGGCTCTCTAAAAATAAAGTTCTCCTTGCGAGAACTTTTTTTATATACGAGGAGGTACGTATGAAACAGACAAAATTTATCTTTGTAACAGGTGGCGTTGTATCGAGTCTAGGAAAAGGAATTACCGCTGCGTCACTCGGTCGATTGCTTAAAAATCGAGGCTTAAATGTGTTTATGCAAAAATTTGATCCATATATCAATGTTGACCCAGGAACCATGTCCCCATACCAACATGGCGAAGTTTTTGTGACGAATGATGGTGCTGAGACAGATTTAGATCTTGGTCACTACGAACGTTTTATTGACGAAAACTTATCGCAGCACTCAAATATAACCACGGGACGTATTTATAAAAACGTCATTGAAAAAGAGCGACGTGGTGATTATCTAGGGGCAACAATACAAGTAATCCCGCATATTACTGATGAAATCAAAGATAAACTTATAGCCGCTCGTGATACATCGGATGCTGATGTTATTATCACAGAGATTGGTGGAACTGTAGGCGATATCGAATCACTCCCTTTTTTAGAAGCGATACGTCAATGCCGTCGTGATTTTGGTTATCATAATACGTTGTATATTCACACCACGCTTGTGCCGTATTTAGATGCCCCAAAAGAACTAAAAACAAAACCGACACAACATAGTGTAAAAGAACTACGTAGTTTAGGAATAACGCCAGATATCATTATTTTGCGTACCTCACATGATATTGATAACAGCATGCGGGAAAAAATTGCCTTGTTTTGCGATGTGAAAAAGGAAGCTGTTATCGAAGCGAAAAATGTGGATGTACTCTATGAGGTAGCTTTAAATTTACAAAACCAACACTTAGACGATTTAGTATGTGACCATTTCCAGTTGCCATCAAAAGAGGCGGACATGAGCAAATGGAAAGCGTTAATTAACCGTGTAAAACATTTAGATAAAAAAGTAAAGATTGGTCTTGTCGGAAAATATGTTTCATTACAGGATGCTTACTTATCTGTGATGGAAGCGTTGAATCATGCGGGGTATCACCATCATGCAAATATCGAGATTAAATGGATTAGTGCATCGGAAATCATGAGTAATAATGCCGATGAAATATTATCCGATTGTGATGGTATATTGGTCCCAGGTGGTTTTGGTAAACGAGCAACAGAAGGAAAAATGCAAGCCATCAAATACGCAAGAGAAAATAAGATTCCATTTTTAGGATTATGCTATGGCATGCAAATTGCAAGCATTGAATTTGCCCGCAATATATGTGGATTAGAAGGAGCATCATCAACAGAAATCGATGCAAACACACCCCACCCAATTATTAATTTTCTTGAGGGACAAAGCGATGATACCGATAAAGGTGGAACTTTACGCTTAGGACTTTATCATTGTGACATTAAAGAAAACACAAAAACGTATGAAGCATATCAATCCAATCATATTCAAGAACGTCACCGTCATCGTTATGAGTTTAACAACGCATACCGGGACATATTTGAGAAACATGGGGTTGTTTTCTCAGGTATCAACCCAGAACAAATCTTAGTAGAAATTATCGAACTTAAAGATCATCCATTCTTTGTGGCAACGCAATTTCATCCCGAGTTTTTATCACGCCCACAACGTCCTCATCCATTGTTTGTAAAATTTATTGAGCACGCGTTAAAATAGCGTGCTTTTCTTTTTTTCTAAAAAAGTTAGGTAAGGACTAACTATTTTATTTTTAGTATGGTATAATATTTTTTAGGTAAGCATATTAAGGAGGAAAAATATGTTAGAAAAACAACTTATTGAGCGCCTTATTAATACAGCGCTTGAGAGTACTGCCGACTTTGCAGAAGTTTTTATTGAAGACAAAATGCAATCGGCTATTATGATGCAAAGCAATACCGTTGAACAAGCCATAAACAACAAAACATACGGTATTGGAATTCGTGTTGCTAAAGGGTATCAAAGTGTTTATGGATACACCAACAGCAAGAATTTTGATGATGTGCTTAAATTAACGAAAGATTTAGCAAAATCGTTTGAAGGAAAACGAGTACGTGAAACAATCGAACTTGGTGAACTTCAAACGGGTAAAGCGCATCAAATTAAACGTATGCCCGATTCAGTGGACATGAAAGAAAAAGTAGCAATTGTCAAACGCGCAAATGTAGCAGCACGTGCTTATAACGATGAGATTAAGCAAGTCTCAATCAGTTATATGGACTATGTTCAAAACGTATGGATTGCAAGCAGCGAAGCTATCTATGTACAGGATGAGCGTGTTCGCACGCGACTCGGCATTCACGCCGTAGCAAGCGATGGAAAAGATATGCAGAGTGGATTTAACGGACCAGGTGCCCACTACGGATTTGAATTTTATGAGACATTTAGTGTTGAAGAAGCCGCGAAAGAAGCTGCTAAGACGGCGATTACCATGCTTCATGCAGACGAATGTCCAAGTGGCGTTATGCCAGTTGTGATTGACAATGGGTTTGGAGGCGTCATTTTCCATGAAGCCTGTGGGCACAGTTTAGAAGCCACTTCAGTCGCAAAGAATGCCAGCGTATTTAGTGGCAAAAAGGGTGAACAAATTGCGAACCCTATCGTGAATGCGATTGACGATGGAACCATTGAAAATGCATGGGGAAGTGCGAACTTTGATGATGAAGGACGCTCACAACAACGCCGCGTATTAATTAAAGATGGCGTATTAAACAGTTACATGATTGACCACATTAATGGAAAACGCATGAAGGAAACATCAACAGGATCAGGTCGTCGTCAATCGTATCGATTTGCGCCAACGTCTCGCATGAGCAACACCTATATTGACAATGGAGATTCAACCTTCGATGATATTATTTCATCAACAGAATATGGGCTCTATGCAAGAAAAATGGGTGGCGGAAGCGTAAACCCATCAACGGGTGATTTCAACTT
The DNA here is from genome assembly GCA_007131405.1 of Candidatus Izemoplasma sp. GTDB lineage: Bacteria > Bacillota_I > Bacilli_A > Izemoplasmatales > Izemoplasmataceae > SLQR01. Next base: position 7,407 of record SLQR01000045.1, on the reverse strand, counting down.
TGCCGTGATGGAAGGCTACATGATTCGCGATGGTAAAATTGCCGAACCTGTAAAAGGTGCAACACTCATCGGTTCAGGTAAAGACGCACTTAAACGCATTGACATGGTTGGAAACAATTTGCTTCGTGCACAAGGTATGTGTGGAAGCTTATCTGGAAGCATCCCAACCGATGTTGGACAACCAACTGTTCGTGTTTCGAGCATGACTGTTGGTGGAAGAAAGGGGGCCAACTAACATGAACTTTGATTTACTATTCAAAAAAGCAGAAGAAAAAGGACTTGAGTCCGTACAGATTTACCTTGAAGAAACGAAGCAGTTGGACCTAGAAGTTTTTAAAGGTGACCTTGAGAAACACCAAATGGCCGATGCACGTGAATTAACCATTCAAGGGATCTATAAAGGCAAGATGGGGAAAATGAAAACAGAAGTCATTAATCTTGACGACGTTGACCAATGGGTTGATGAACTCATTAAAAGCGCAAGCCTTATTGAATCACAGGATGAAGTCTTTATTTACGAAGGCAGCGCCTCATATAAGGAACTCAAAGGGTTAATGCAACAAGAACTTGAAGACTTAGACATCACGAAAAAAATGGAACTTGTTTATGACCTTGAGAAAAAACTAAAAGCACGTGATGAACGTGTTGACATTAGTGAAGCTTTTTATAGTCAATCACGCAAGCGCGTTCTTTTACAAAATTCAAAAGGCTTAAAACTTGAAAAAGATGTGAATAATGCGGCTTTAGGTGCTCATGTTGTTGCGCGTGAAAACGATGACTCACGTTCAGCGTTTGACTTTGCTCAATCCAATGTTATTAGTGATTTTGACCTAGATGAAATTGCAAACAACACAGTGGATAAAGCTGTTTCGCAACTTGGATCAAAATCCATTAAATCGGGAAGCTATGAAATTGTGCTACAAAACAGTGCAAGTGCATCATTGCTTGCAGCCTATATGTCAATGTTTAGTGCTGAAAGCGTCCAAAAAGGAATGTCAAAGCTTATTGACAAAGTTGGCGATAAAATTGCATCTGATTTAGTGACTATTGTTGATGATCCATTCCGTCCAAAAAGCCCGAAAAGTGGGTCGTTTGATGACGAAGGTGTAAGCACAATGTATAAAGAAATGGTATCGGATGGTAAACTGACTGGCTACATGCATAACTTAAAAACTGCCAAAAAAGCCAACACAGAATCAACAGGAAATGGCTTCAGAGGTGGTATTGCGCCTACAAACTTCTACATCAAAGAAGGCACTCTTGCTTATGATGACGCAGTTAAGAACATGAATAAAGGTCTTATCATTACCGATTTACAAGGAACTCATTCAGGAACGAACCCAATTAGTGGGGACTTCAGTTTGCAAGCGAGTGGATACCTTGTTGAAGAAGGTAAAATTGTCCAACCAGTGGCATTAATCACCGTTGCTGGTAATTATTTATCGCTTCTTCAAGACGTAACTGATATTTGTGATGACTTAAAGTTTGGGCTTAGTTTCATTGGAAGCCCATCATTAAAAATTAAATCACTTGTCGTATCTGGCGAATAATAAAATTAAGCATAACGCGCTTGCGTTGTGCTTTTTTTATGAAAACGGTATCGCGGGCTATTTAGTTTACAAGACATGTAGCCTACGGTATAATGAATTTGGATTAGATAGATTATAAGGAGGACCATTTAATGAAATTAGTAACTGCAAAAGACATGTTAGAAAAAGCACGTAAAGAAGGTTATGCAGTCGGACAATTTAACATTAACAATCTCGAATGGACAAAAGCCATTTTAACTGCGGCTCAAGAAAACAATTCACCTGTTATTTTAGGTGTTTCTGAAGGGGCAGGTAAATACATGACAGGCTTTAAAACCGTTGTACTTATGGTTGAAGGAATGTTAGAAACACTTAATATAACAGTGCCTGTAGCATTGCATTTGGACCATGGGTCATTTGAAGGTGCTAAAGCAGCAATTGAAGCTGGATTCTCAAGCGTAATGTTTGATGGATCGCATTATGACATTGAAGAAAACATTGAAAAAACAAAAGAAATCGTTAAAATTGCGCATGAAAAAGGCATCAGTGTGGAAGCTGAAGTTGGTTCCATTGGTGGCGAAGAAGATGGTATCACGGGTACAGGAGAAGTTGCCGATCCAAAAGAATGCAAAATGATTGCCGATTTAGGTGTTGATTTACTTGCTGCAGGGATTGGGAATATTCATGGACAATACCCAGACAACTGGCAAGGGTTAAATATGCCTGTGCTAAAAGAAATTGGTGAAACAACGAATAATATTCCTTTGGTTTTACATGGAGGAACCGGTATTCCAGACGATATGGTCACTGAAGCGATTACGTATGGTGTATCAAAAATTAACGTCAATACAGAGTGTCAATTAGTTTTTGCCGCCGCAACACGTAAATACATTGAAGAAGGATTAGACTTAGTTGGTAAAGGGTTTGACCCACGTAAACTATTGAAACCAGGTTATGATGCAATTATTAAGGTCGTTAAGGAAAAGATGGATTTATTTGGTTCGACTCAAAAAGCGTAAGGATGTGTCAATATGAACCAATTTGACTTTGTTTTAAAAGACTTTGTGAACTGGAAAATGGATAACGTTGAGGTTCTTGAAAAGTTTAAACATCATGGATCACTAATCTATGATCGTTTGGAGCCTGTTTATGCTGTGCTTAATCACATTTATGATGAGGCATGTGAGCAATCGGAAGTTAGTGAAGAACTGCAAACGATATTTCAAGTAGGTTTAAATTACTTACATACCCAATTTGAAGTTATACGTATTTACTACGAAAAACTCTTTAATTCGGACTGTGGGCAATTTGAAACATACACCCCACTTGTTGGGTATTTGCTATTCATATCGGATTTACGCGCAGATTTAGAAGATTTTGAAGACAACATTGATTTTTCAGAGTTGAATGAAGTTGAAACCTTAATTGAAAATATGATTGCGGAGCACCGTGATGAATTTGAGTATGCTGCCAATCGATTAAATAAAGCAACCTATGACATTGTGCATGAACTCGATTTTCATTATGTAAGCATTGTCGATATATTTGTTGAGATTGCTGAAAATTTAAAGATACCATTATCTACCGATGAAGCAATGGTTATTGGTCGAGATGTATAGTACTACTCGAGGTGTATTATGGGATTAATTAGTGACATTAAAACAATAAAACGCAAAGATCCAGCCGCAAGACACTGGCTGGAAATCATACTTACTTATAACGGAATGCACGCGCTGTGGATGTATCGAATCACCCATCTTCTGTGGGTACTTCGTCTCAAACTTATTGCTAAGATATTGAGTTCGCTAACACGGTTTTTAACAGGAGTAGAAATTCATCCTGCAGCTCGCATTGGGAGAAACGTTGTTATTGATCACGGGACTGGGATAGTCATTGGTGAAACAGTGGAAATCGCTGATGATGTATTGCTTTACCATGGTGTTACTTTAGGAGGAACAGGGAATGAAAAGGGCGAGAAACGCCACCCCACGATTTGTACAGGAGCGATCATTGCTTCAGGGGCAAAAATCCTTGGGAATATCAAAGTTGGTGCACATGCTAAAGTAGGCGCAAACGCAGTTGTTTTACGTGACGTACCTGATTTTTCAACAGCTGTAGGTATTCCGGCACGCATTATACCAAACGAAAAAACTTCGGGCATTGTTTGCTCGTTAGCAAATAAAAATACACGAGAATAATCTCGTGTATTTTTTATATAATAGAATCAATCTACTTAAATCAAGGTATGTATCGGATAAATATTATTCATTCTTCTCAAATAATACAGTGCTTAGGTAGCGCTCTGCGTTGCTTGGTGAAACGGTCAACAGGATTGATTTTTTTCGCGCTTTTTCAGCAACTTTTAAGCATGCTGCAACATTTGCACCCGTTGATATACCCACGAATAAACCTTCTTCTTTCGCAAGTTTTCTCGCCGTATCGATGGCTTCATTATCGGTGACTTGAATAACTTCATCATAAATATCTTGGTTTAAAATTGAAGGAACAAACCCAGCACCAATGCCCTGGATTTTATGTGGACCAGGCTCATTGCCACTTAATACGGCACTGCCTTTTGGTTCCACAGCTTTTATAGAAAGCCCTGGGTAATGCTCTTTAAGGATAGAACCACACCCTGTAATCGTTCCACCGGTTCCAACACCAACTATAAAGTAATGTAATTCCTCGAAGTCCTTTATGATTTCTTTTGCGGTGGTTTCCATATGAATTTTTGGATTGTTTAAGTTATCAAACTGCATAGGCATGAAATAACCATGCTTATCGGCAAGTTCTTTAGCGGTCGCGATAGCACCTTTCATCCCTTTATCGGCGGGGATTAATAAAACCTCTGCCCCGTAGCCTTCAAGTATTTTACGGCGCTCAATGCTCACTGTTTCAGGCATCGCTAGAATAATACGGTATCCTTTGGCGGCAGCTATCATGGCAAGACCGATGCCAGTGTTACCACTGGTTGGTTCGATAATGGTGTCCCCTTTTGTTAAAAGTTGACTATTTTCGGCGGCTTCAATCATACTCTTTGCAATGCGGTCTTTAACACTACCTCCAGGGTTATACCATTCAAGTTTTAAGTAAATATCAACCTCAAGATTTTTTGCAATTTTGTTTAATTTAACAACAGGTGTGTTGCCAATTAACTGATCAATGGTCTGTACAACCATAGTTACGCCTTCTTTCTATTTGGTTATAAAAAATGGCTTCCGCCATTTTGTTATTTTTTTTGTCTCATGTGTGGGAATAAAATGACATCTCGAATCGATTGTGAATTGGTTAGAAGCATAATTAAACGGTCGATTCCAATACCGAGACCACCTGCAGGTGGCATACCATATTCTAATGCTTCGACGTAATCGGAATCCATTTCATTTGCTTCAACGTTTCCAAGGTCTTTTTCTTTGATTTGTGCCTCAAAACGTTCTTTTTGATCAATTGGATTGTTTAACTCACTAAAAGCGTTTCCGTATTCACGGCTATCAATAAAGATTTCAAAACGATCTGTAAAGCGTGGGTCACGCTCGCTTTTTTTAGCAAGTGGACTAATCTCAACAGGATGCCCATAAACAAAGGTAGGTTGAATAATTTTTTCTTCAACATAGGCTTCAAATAAAAGATTTAAGATGTGACCTACACCACTATAGTGCGCAGGAACATCAAGCCCTTTCTCTTGAGCAAAGGATAAGGCTTTTTCGTAAGTTATGTCTTCGGCCCAAAAATCAATGCCTAGATGCTCTTTAACGGCATCTGCCATATGAAGACGTGGCCATCCTTTTTTCAGTTCAATGACTTTTTCACCATAGGTGACCGTGGTGGTTCCGAGTACCTGGTTCGCAATATGGCTGAATAAGTCTTCGGTTAAATCCATCATGGTTTCCATATCACCATAAGCTTGATAAAGTTCAAGCATGGTAAATTCAGGGTTATGGCGTGTACTTATCCCTTCATTTCTAAAGTTGCGGCCAAGTTCATAGACGCCTTCAAAACCGCCAACAAGGAGTCTTTTTAAATAAAGCTCAGGGGCAATGCGTAAGTAAAAAGGCATGTCTAATGTGTTGTGGTGCGTCGCAAACGGTCTTGCGCTTGCGCCTCCGAGAATTGGATGAAGAATCGGGGTTTCAACTTCAAGGAACTCTTTATCCGCTAAATAGTTACGAATGGATTGAATAATTTTTGAACGGAGTAAGAACGTTTGACGGGTTTCTTCATTCGTCATAAGGTCGACATAACGACGTCGATAGCGCTCTTCAATATCTTTTAACCCGTGATATTTTTCCGGGAGTGGGCGTAATGCTTTTGTGAGATGAGTATACTTTGAGACTTTGATTGAGAGTTCACCCATACGCGTTTTCATGATTGTTCCGCTGACGCCGATAATGTCGCCTAGATCCGCTTTGTTAAAGAGCTCAAATTCTAACTCGGTTAAGGCATCTTGGCGAACATAAATCTGCATTTGACCATGTTGGTCCATAATATGAGCAAAGCCAACTTTTCCTTTACCACGCTTAGTCATAATACGACCAGCCATGGTTATGGTTGGCAGATCCATCTCTTGGAGCGCTTCTTTAGTGTGTTGATCGTATGTCTCTGTGAGTGTTTTGGTGTTTGCATTGCGTTCAAAACGCGAACCAAAAGGATCGATTTGGTTGTCGAGAAGTTCACTCATTTTCTCGCGACGTACACGTTCTTGTTCTGGTAAACGGTCCATAAAATCACCTCGTCTATTGAGTAGCTTTGATTAGTGCGTCTAGATTATAATACATTAAGTTAATGTAGTTTTTTCCTTGGTTAAGTTCTTCGGTCGTAATGGTAGCAACTGGATGCAAATCAAGTCTCGAAGCATCAGGGTTTTCTTTTTGTAGTTCGGCAAGTAAATTGTCACCGGCACGTGATAGCGCATTTGCTTCAAACATAATGTAATTGATATCGTGTTCAATGGCAAAGTTGACAAAATCAATAATATCTCCAGGAATCGTTTCATCTTCGTGCGCATGCGCACTACGTGTTAAGGGATTAATTTCAATGCCGTATCGCTCTTGATAGTACGTAAACAACTTCACGTTGGTGATAATTGGTTTTGTAACCTCGGTTAATGCGTCTAAATAATCAGCATGAAGTTTTTCAAGTTGCTTATGTAACACAAGAAAATTGTTTTTAATAAGTAGGTCGTGTTCTGGGTAGGTAAGAATGAGTCGCTCTTTGATGATTTCAGCAACTTCCATCATACGCACAACATCAAGCCAGAAATGAGGATCTTCTATCAATTCGGCATCATTACAACTGTTGTCGTGGTCATCATCATGTTCACTAAAAATTTGACTGGGATTTTGATGGTCATACTCATCGTCATGGTCGTCATGATCGTGGTCATCGATTATACAAACCTCAATCGGATCAATGAAGTCAAATACTTTAAGTGTGTCGAGTCCAGTTGAAGTTAATGTTTCAAGGTTTGCGTCGATGTATGGATCGAGTCCTGCGCCAACATAGAATAAGTAATCCGCATTACGCATATCAATAATCTGTTGTCCGCTCCATTCAAAGCCATGGCCGTGAACGGTTGAACCAGGCACATATTTAACCGTGACGAGTCCATCTCCGATGGCGTCAACGAGAAAGTATAACGGATAGTTTGTTACATAGATGGTATTTTCTTCACTTTCTTCTCGTGTACAAGCAGATAAAGTAATAACAGTAAGCAAAGACAGAAGTAACACAATAATTTTTTTCATATAGTTGTCTCCTTATTGGTATGGTATTGCTCTTCAAGAATTTCAAACATTGATTTCGCATCATCTTTTTTGGTTGAGTCTTGGAGTTCTAATACACGTACGATGAGTGTTTTATTGCCATATTGAATCTTAAT
>SLQR01000046.1 GCA_007131405.1 Candidatus Izemoplasma sp. | reverse complement strand
TTACGCGTTGTCACGCAAGACGGGATAGCGACAAGACAATCAATTACCGAACACTCTGTTTATTATGGGGACTTAAACCTAACAATTGGGAACAACGTCACCTTAGACAATGATGGCCATATCTTTATCGTGACGGGTGATTTAACCATTACAAGTTTACGTGAAATTACTGGGCATGGACAAATTTTTGTGCTGGGTGATGTGCACATTGAAACCGAAGGCAACTTCTCTGTGGATGCGGCAATATTTACGCTTGGATCAACGTACATTAACTTTGAATTAGGCTATGGGTTTACGCGTGATCAACATGATGGATTCTCAATTTTCTCCCGTGGACACATCTTTATGGACTTCCAAGACAACTACCGAATTACGGGTGGGCAACGTGGGGTTGGCCTGCTTCTATTCACCGAATCGAGCATGTTTATCAACGGCGCCATCGGCCAACATGGTTTGCAAGGTGCGCTCTACGCTCAAGGTCGAAATGAAGGCCTTGAAGATGTACTAAAATACAATGCAGTGACCGATGAATACGAGCCATTCCGTGGCATATTCATCAATAGCTATAAAGGACAATTTAGAGCCAATCACATGAGATGGCAACCGTCTAATAACGACAACTTCCATACCTTTGGAATCTCATCTATGGTCACCGATGGAAACCGTACACGCCTATTCGAATCGTTTGTTGGGCTGCCTGAGTTTGAAACCATTACCTTAATACCCGGTGAACTTTATGTTGAAAAAGGCACCTTCCGTTACGAACGACGCATTAATTAGTTAACAACCATTAAAAAGACAAGCACCCATTTTACAGGTGCTTGTCTTTTTTCGTTTAATCGATTATTCCCAAGCAAGTTCATAGATTTTTTGAGCGTCTTCAAGCGTTAATTTTTTAAAGTTTCCAAAGGTTTTGCCCATGTTTTTTTCAAGCAAGGTCATGATTGTTGGAAAGTCTTCTTTTTTGACGTTGCCTTCTTGTAAGGTAACGGGCATGCCTAGAGCACGATAAAATGCTTTTAAGCGTTGAATGCCTTCAATCGCCACGGCTTTTTTATGGTAATGGTTTGAAGGAACGCCAAAGACCGTTGTGGCTAAGCGATAGAAACGCTCAAGATCTTCATCCAGTGTATAAAGCATATACGCTGGGAACATGATCGCAAGTCCAGCGCCATGGGTCATGTCGTAAACGGCACTTAGCTGATGTTCTAACCCATGCGTCACCCAGTCTTCTTCACGGCCAACGCCAAGGATTCCGTTATGCGCAATGGTCCCGGCCCAGCAAATGGTGGCGCGAGCTTCATAATCGTTTGGTTCATCGATTAGCTTACGTCCAGCTTCAATGATGGAGATAAGCGTGGATTCACTTAAACGATCCGTTAAGATCACGTCTTGTGTTTGTGATAAATAGCGTTCAAAGATATGGCTTATCATATCAACAATGCCTGCGGCTGTGTGCCAAAACGGCAAAGTATAGGTTAATTCAGGATTGATGATTGAGAATTTAGGACGTAATAGATTTGACCCCATCCCGCGTTTTAAACGATCGCTTTCTTTGGTAATGACGGTTGCGGATGACCCTTCGCTTCCAGCGGCTGGAATCGTTAAGATGGTGCCAACGGGTAACGCCTTGTTCACGACCGCTTTATGGTCATAAAAATCCCAGAAATCCCCGTCATAATGGACACCAGCTGCAATCGCTTTTGCCGAATCAATGACCGACCCACCACCAACCGCTAAGACAAAGTCGACCGCTTCCTCACGGCTCAGTTTAATGCCTTCATAGACAAGTGAGTCAATCGGATTTGGACGTACGCCACCGAGTTCAACATAATCAATATTTTCGTCGTTTAAGGCTTTAACAACACGGTCATAAAGCCCGCTTTTTATAATGGAGCCCCCACCATAATGAAGCAATACTTTGTTGGCGTTAAAGCGTTTTAATAAGTGACCAACTTCACGTTCGGTCTCTTTTCCAAAAACAAATTCCGTTGGACTGTAAAAATTAAAGTTTTCCATGATTTCACTCCTTATTTTTTGCTTACATAATAATTATACTGAATATGGTTCTTAAATGAAAGATTTGCGCGTTATAAAAAAACAAGGAGTTCTCTAAACAGAAACTCCTTGTTGATTAATTTTTCATCTGTTTCAACGCATCATGAATTGTTTCTGATACTGTTGGGTGGGCGTGGATGAGATCGTACGCTTGATCAATGGTTTGGTGAGTTTGGATAAGCGCTGTTAATTCATGGATTAACGCATCGGCACTGTTGCCAATAATATGTGCACCAATCAGTTTGCGGTCTTGACTGGCAATCAGTTTAATAAATCCATCGGTATCGTCCATTGCGATGGCTTTGGCGTTCGCTTTAAAGAGCGCTTTTACAGTAATAACGTCTTCGTTACACTCGTCTTCGCGTTTTCCAACACTGGCAATCAGTGGCGTTGAAAAGATAACGCTAGGGACAAGATCAAAGCGAATCGTGTCTTTTTTATTAAGCATGTGATTGATGGCGCGGTAGCCGTCGTAGGTGGCTTTATGCGCAAGCATCATTTCCCCATTAAGGTCCCCAATCGCATAGACGGAATCAAGTGAGGTTTGTTTGTTGGCGTTCACGGTGACGCCTTGATGGGTATAATCAATATTAAGTGTATCTAGATTGAGTCCGTTGGTGTTTGCTTGTCTTCCAACCGCGAGCAAAACAGCGTCTGTTTCAATGCTTTGAATGCCTTTTTTGGTTTCGAAACGGGCCGAGTAGGTCTCATTACTTTGAACAACTTCTTTAAGCGACGCATTTAGATGGATATCAATGCCAGAACGTTTAAACAAGTTTCGTGCACGTTTTCGAATATCTGCATCTTCCGTCATTAAGATGTCATCCATGAAATCGATCAATGTGACTTGTGCGCCAAAGGCTTGAAAGATTTGAGCCATTTCCGTCCCAATAACACCGGCCCCAACAACGAGCAGTTTTTTTGGAAAATGATTTAACTCAAGGATGGATTTGCTGGTGTGAATGATTGGTAAGTCGGACCCTGGAAAGGTTAGTGTTTTGGCTTTAGAGCCTGTGGCTAATACAATATGATCGGCGGTATAGTCTTTGTCATTGACGCGGACTGTTTTTGAATCAATCAGTTCGCCATACCCTTCAACAAGGTTGACTCCCGCCTTTTTTAAACTTGTGTGAATGGCTTTAATTTGTCCGTCCACAATCGTTTCTTTACGTGTTTTAATCGCTTCGTAATCAAGCGTATATGCTGGCGCATTCACGCCAAAGGTTTTTGCCTGGTTGATGTGATGAATCATTTTTGCGTTTTGATAAAGCGCTTTGGTAGGGATGCATCCGTAGTTTAAACAGGTGCCCCCTACTTTGTGCGCTTCAATCAACGTAACTGAGAGGCCGTGACTTGCGGCGTAAAGCGCTGCGTCAAAGCCTCCCGGTCCTGCTCCAAGAATAAGGACGTTACTCATTATCTCCGAGCAAATCTTTGTATTTAACCAATGGTTTACGTGCAGCCATGGCCTCGTCTAGGCGTTTAACCACAGTGTTATACGGTGCGCCTTTGACTTTTTCTGGGTCATCTTTTGCTTCTTGTGCTATTTGTCGCATCACATCAATAAATTGATCAATTGTTTGTTTGGATTCGTTTTCAGGTGGTTCAACCATGATTGATTCTTTATAAATCAATGGGAAATACACCGTTGGTGGATGCATGTCAAAGTCTAAGAGACGTTTTGCCACATCCAAGGTTGAGACATCCGTTGATTTATCTTTTAAGCCATCAAAGACAAATTCGTGTTTACAGATCCCTTCAATCGGTAAATGGTAAACATCTTTTAACGATTCTTTGATGTAGTTGGCGTTTAAGACGCTGAATTTCGCAACGTCCGAAAGATTTTCTTTTCCAATGGTGAGTAAATAGGTATACGCTTTAATCACAACGCCCATGTTTCCATAGAAGTGAGAAATTTGGCCAATGCTTAAATCGGTTGCGCCATCAAGCGTATAATAATCGTTTTGTTTTTTAACGACAGGTTTTGGTAAGTACGGTTTTAAGGCTTTGGTTACACCAACAGGACCTGAACCTGGTCCACCACCACCGTGTGGGGTCGAGAAGGTTTTATGGAGATTGATATGCATGATATCAAAGCCCATGTCGCCTGGACGTACCATTCCAAGAAGTGGGTTAAGGTTTGCGCCATCATAGTAAAGCAGTCCGCCCGCTTGATGAACAAGCTTGGCAATTTCCATAATGTCGCGTTCAAACATCCCTAAGGTGTTTGGGTTGGTTAACATGATCCCTGCAATGTCATCGCCTAAGACTTTCTTCAAGTCTTCAACACTCACGGACCCGTCTTTATTGGATTTAACTTCAACACTTTCAAGTCCAGCAACCGTTGCGCTTGCTGGGTTGGTGCCGTGGGCTGAATCTGGGACGATCACTTTCGTGCGTTTATTGTCTCCGCGTGATGCGTGGTAGGCTTTCATGATCATGAGGCCGATTAATTCACCGTGTGCACCTGCATAGGAGTTCAAGGTAAAGGTATCAAGGCCGCTAATTTCTGACAGCATTTCTTGTGTTTCATAATAAACCTGAAGCAGTCCTTGCGCCGTATCCACAGGTTGGTACGGATGCACGGAGGTAAATCCAGGTAAGTTCGCGATGTCTTGGTTAATTTTCGGGTTGTACTTCATCGTACACGATCCGAGTGGATAGAAACCTTTTTCAATCCCGAAGTTTTTAAAACTAACGTTGGTATAATGACGCACCACATCAAGTTCACTAACTTCCGGTAACCCTGGGCAATCCCCACGCAGTAAATGTTCAGGCATTGGGTAATCTTTTATGGCGCTTTTT
>SLQR01000017.1 GCA_007131405.1 Candidatus Izemoplasma sp. | reverse complement strand
CAAGTTTATTATAGCCTTTTACGAAAAACCGCTCAACTTAAATACATTTTCAAATAGATTGACACATTCCAGTTTTGTTGTTATTATAAATTTGTAATCATTACAATTCTATAAAGGTGTGAGACCCATGGAAAACATTCAAAATTTACTTAGTCATCATCAAATTAAACCATCGTATACGCGCATGGTGATTTTTCGTTATCTACGGGACAATCATACGCATCCTACAGTCGATGAAATTTATCAAGCGCTTGCTGAAGAGTTGCCCACGCTTTCAAAAACTACGGTATACAATACGTTAAAGTTATTTATTGATCACCATTTGGTTCGTGAAATCAACCTTAAAGAGCAGAAGCGTTATGATGTGGTAACCACGCCGCATGCGCATTTTAAGTGTGACCGTTGTGATGAACTCTATGATGTTGAAATTGCACCACCTTCGCTCGATGAGAAATCGTCTGAGTTATTTGTGGTTCGCGATGTTCAACTTTTGTATCACGGTGTTTGCCGTAAATGCCAAAAAACAACTTAATTTTCATGGAATTAAACAACAATTAAATGATTAATCTTATATCTTCTCAATAAAAGATGACTATTTTAAGTCATCTTTTTTGTTTTTCGTAAAAAGCGTTTTATTCGTAACATTATGCGTGTTATAATAGATTTACGTTATGTACAACGATGGAGGCGCAAACATGGATATATTCAAAAAAGTCTATGAATTTAAAACCGCAAATGAAGCTAGAGCTTTAGGGATTTATCCCTATTTTCATGCATTGGAATCGATGCAGGACATCGAAGTGCAAATGGAAGGAAAGCGTAAAATCATGATTGGGTCAAATAACTATCTTGGACTCACTGGTGATCCGCGCGTTATTGAGGCGAGCATTGAAGCCACGAAGTTGTTTGGTAGTGGTGTTTCGGGTTCGCGTTTTTTAAATGGAACGCTTTCGTTGCATTTGAACCTTGAAAAAGATTTAGCGGACTTCATGAATAAAGAATCAGCTATGGTTTTTTCCACGGGGTTCCAAAGCAATCTTGGCATTGTTTCAGCGATTGCTGGACGCAAGGACATTATTTTTTGTGACCGTGAAAACCATGCCAGTATTTATGACGCAACGCGTTTAAGTTACGCGGAAATGATTCGCTATAAACATAATGATATGGATGATTTGGAACGCTTACTTAAAGACGCTGATCCGAAAAAGGGTAAAGTGATTGTGACCGATGGCGTTTTTAGCATGAGTGGTGACATTGCTGAACTTCCAGCAATTGTTAAATTAGCAAAAGAATATGGTGCACGTGTGATGGTTGATGATGCACATGGTATTGGGGTTATTGGACCAAATGGCCGTGGGACAGCAGCATATTTTGATTTAGAAGATGACGTGGATTTAATTATGGGGACTTTCTCAAAATCGCTCGCAAGTCTTGGTGGCTTTTTAGTCGCAGACGAAGCGATTGTTGATTATGTCCGTCACCATGCACGTTCGTTTATTTTTAGTGCAGCGATTACCCCTGCGAATGCCGCTGCGGCTAAAACCGCACTTGATATTATTAAAGCGGAACCTGAGCGTGTTCAAGCGCTACTTGATATATCCGCTTACATGCGTAAACAGTTATTGAATCGCGGATTGAAAATTATTGATTCATCAATCACACCGATTATTCCGATTTATACTTACACACCAATGCGCACCCTGGTGGCGTGTAAAATGCTGTTTGACCGTGGGGTTTATGTCAATCCTGTTATCCCGCCAGCGGTGCCTGAAGGGCAATGTTTAATTCGTACAAGTTATACCTCCACCCATACAAAAGCCTTAATGGATGAAGCGGCGGATATTATTGCGGATGTGTTAAATACCATTCCAGAATCCGAAGAAGCCGTGATGATGGAATTGATGAAAAATGGATAAAAAAGTTATCATCATCACCGGTGCATCAAGTGGCATTGGGTATGAACTTGCTAAGCATCTGTCGAGCGATGGTCACCATGTTATTGGTGCCTCACGTACATTTCCAAAAGAAGCCATTGATTTTGATTATAAAATCTGTGATGTATCCAGTGAAGCGAGCATGGTCGAACTTTATAAAAGCATCGCCCGTGATCATAAACACATTGATGTCCTTATTAATTGCGCTGGTTACGGTATTGGTGGTGCCATTGAAGATACCTCTTACCACATCGCAATGAAGTTGCATCAAATCAATGTCTTAGGGCCATTTTTACTAACCCAACTCTTTTTACCGATGTTGAAAAAAAGCAAACAAGGACGCATTGTGAATATTGGGTCGGTCGCTGGAGAAATTACCATTCCATTTCAAGCGTTCTATACCATGAGTAAAGCTTCACTTCAAAAGTTTACAGAAGCGCTCCGCATGGAACTTAAGCCGTTTAACGTTCAAGTCACCAACATCTTACCTGGTGATACGAACACCAATTTTGGCACAAACCGTCAGTTTCAAATGGAGGAGAACTCCTTGTATAAAGACCGTGTGACACGCAGTTTGAATAAAATGACCCAGGATGAAAACCATGGGATGAAACCATATTCAGTCGTTAAAGTGGTCCGTAAACAACTCAAAAAGCGCCGCATGAAACCGTTTGTGACGGTTGGGTTTAAATACAAAGGCGCCATGCTGCTAAGTCGACTCTTACCCGCAAAATTAAAAGAACGTATTATTTATACTCTTTATGGCAAATAAGCAGATCCAAACATGATGTTTGGATTTGCTTTTATTCTTTAACAACTGTATTTGTTTAATAAAAATATGTTACAATTAATATGATAATTAGTTAAAGGTGGTAAATTATGATTGACTCATTGAAACAAGGCTTTAAAAGCTTTCACTATTTATTTAGTTTTACGAACTATAAACGTGGAGAGATTGTCCTTAAGTATCTCTTTTTACCCGTCGCACTCTTTTTCTTTGTGCCACTTTTTGTCTTAACGTTCATGTTTTTATTGATTGAGCGTGTGCTTGCACCTGCATTTAAGAAATTTCTGATTTTTCAGATGAAGATGATTCAAAAACGTGCTCACGCCAAGCCATGGCCAAGACGTTTTTACAGTATTGTCACCTTTATCGTGACGCTTGTGCTTTTACCGTTTGTCGTCCTTTACTACTTAAGCATGTTATTTAAAACCCTCGGAAAATCACTGCTTAAAAACATCATCATCAAACTTGATTTTTCAGTTGAATACTCAAAAGCAACGTTGATGATTTTCGACGATCAAGAACGGCTAAATCAATCCGCTTTTTCAAGCATGATGACCGATGCACAGCAAACTGAAGAACTTGGAAAGATTTTAGAACGTTACTTCAATGAAGCTCCCGAACTTCATGATCCAGACATTTTTGATGAAGATGATTTAGACAATAGGTAGCCTTTCCTTTGTGAAAGGCTTTTTTTATTGCTTGAATTACGGTAAAATAGGACTATCAAACAAAGAAGGTGATTCGAATGATTCGATTCGGTGTCATTGGAGCTGGTCGCATCACACGCACATTTGCCGATGCCATTAAAACGACCGATGCTGAACTCTACGCCATTGCTTCACGCAGTCAAAAAAAAGCGGACACATACAAAAAAGACCTTGGATTTACCGTGGCTTATGGCTCGTATGAGGCGATGTTAAACGACCCAAAAGTGGATGTTGTTTATGTCGCAACACCCCATGGATTGCATTATGAACAAATGATGATGATTCTTGATTACAACAAAGCGATTTTATGTGAAAAAGCCTTTACCTTAAATGAAAAAGAAGCAAAAGCAGTCTTCAGTAAGGCGAAAGCGAAAAATGTCTTTGTCATGGAAGCGATGTGGAGTCGCTTTTTACCCACTGTTCAACAAGTCCTCAAAAAAGTTAATGAAGGCATCATTGGTGAAATGATCAAACTTGAAGCAACTTTTTTTATTAATGCCAATTCGTCGGATGACGATCGCATTTTTAATATCAACCTTGGAGGCGGGGCCTTACTTGATATTGGCATTTACCCTCTGACCTTTGCCCATTTGTTTTTTGGGAACCCAACGAAAGTCATGTCAAACGTTGAAAAACACCACACTGGGGTTGACATAACTGAGACGATTCATTATCTTTATGATAATAGTGAAGCGGTATTAAAGGCGAGTTTTAAAAAAGACGAATCGCTTGATGCCACACTTTATGGTAAGCATGGGAAAATTCATATGCCAAGGTTTTGGATGATGGAAGAAGCATTTATTTATGATGAAAACGATGAACTCATTGAAACCATTCACTTCCCCCATCAAGTTAATGGCTTTGAATACCAAATCAATGAAGTCATCAAGCGCTTAACTAATAACGAAATTGAAAGCAAAATTATGCCACACAAAACAACCCTTGAAATCCTCAATCAAATGGATGCTTTGCGTGCAACGTGGAAAGTTACCTATCCAAACGAAAAGAAAGACTGAAATCAGTCTTTCTTCTTTTTTGATTGGTCCTAAAAATACGCTGCATCGAGATGCATCTTTTTACGAAATCGAAAGACTATGATAAAATAAATACGAGGAGGATGATTATGACAACGTATACAAAACCGGTCGAAATGGTGCGTTCGTGGATTGTGGTTGAAGACCGCTTGTGTTATAAAGAGGTCGACAAAACCTTATTTAAAGATCACATGATGAATGTCCCCAAACAAGTGTTGACTTTCTTTGTGAATAAAGAAAAAGATAAGAAAATTCATCTTTATTACCGTGGGGGACGCTATACGGGAACCATTACCTACGATGAATCGGATTCTCATCGTGCGTTCTTAACGCTTGAAAAAGAATTGTTTGATAAGATTTATCATCATTACGGCACCGTTGCCAAAGTGCTGATTGACAACAAAGATTCGCTTAAGGATAACCGACCGTTCATTCGTTTTGAGAAAAGAAAGAAAAAGCAGTTTGACATTGAACTCTTAAACTAACGAAACTACCAGGAATGGTAGTTTTTTCTTTGGTTGTGTGATAAAATGAATTATGATTTTTAGACGGGATTAAGGATGGTATATACATGATAGAACAAT
>SLQR01000056.1 GCA_007131405.1 Candidatus Izemoplasma sp. | reverse complement strand
CTTTCTGTGCAAGTGATTCAATACCTGCAACTATAACCGGTATCTTGTTTTCCAACCGTTCGAGACCATCTTCAATAATTCGTTGATTATGTTCAAAAGTTGCATAGTATCTAAAAGTTAACTTACCAGTAGGGATGCGAGTTCTCGATTTGTATCCCCATTCCTCCGTAATGTATTGATACTTCGTTTTTTCCTGAATATAAAAGGTTATTGCTTCACCGTAAACATCAGTAATTAGCTTTCCGTCTTTAGGTAAAACCTTATGTCCCCTTGAATTAATCAATTTGATATATGAATCCATAATACGTAATGCCCTTTGAATATTTGAAGATGAAACCATTATTTTCAAAAAATTACTGTCAGTATTAACCAAACCGCTATCCCGCCAAGGCTTCTTCCCTTTTAGGTTTTCCCGTGCATTGACAACAAGAATATCCGGATTTTTTAATCTTTGAGCATTTGCTATAGATTGTTTTGATGCAGTTTCAATTTCGTTAATCTTATCAATCAACCCTGCATTTTTCTTTACTTTCTTTGTAATAATGATTTCAAAATCATCACCTTTTTCTGAATCTACTGGTAGTGCAAATTTTTTTACTGGTTTACCGAATTTAATTTTTGACCAATACCCATTTTCAGGTAAAGGAATATTATTATCAATACATGTTTTACGAACGTCTGAGTAATTTACACCATATTCTTTTGCAACTACAGTTATTGGTTTCGACCAAACTAAATCATAAAGGTTTTTTCTGGTTAACGAAATTGTTTTCATAGGATAAAATTATAATGAACATCTCATTTAAATTTAATAGAAAAATGGGTAGTCCGTCACATTGAATGTGACCCGTATTCATTCTGATGTTTTTTTATTTAATGTAATAGCTACTGGAATGTGACAGTTTTTGTAAAACTAAATAAAGATGAAATATTCGTAATTTAGCGAGATAGTAACTAAAACATGAAAGCATGAAAATAGGGTTGTACGAATTCAACATATTGGATGAAAATGAAAAAGCCCAAACCGTATGGAACAACGGCACATTTCTAACCAATAAATCTGATGATTTAAAAGCAGTAAATCTATATGCTTTGGGTGATTTCTATGTTGAAGTCTGGTATGATAAACCTCATAATCGTATCACTCAAATTCGTAGTTTTAAAACCACAAATAATTTGAGTCCTTACCTAGATGACTTGGATTTAGATTCACTTATCCAATAATCTTCTTTTTTATAACCGGAACACAGTCTGCATTTATTGCTGGTATTCGTACATTCTGAAATCGTACAATCTTTTATTCGTACAATCTTAATCACCGTACTTTATAGTTCCGGTCTATTCGTACATTGGTGATTATTAAATAATGGTTCAATAAGAATTCGTACAATCTTTAAAACCACAGAAGTCAGTTATCTGTTTTATTTAGAAGCAAACAGCATCGAAACAAAGCCTGTTAGTATTGCTATTTTGATTCAATAAATCTTTCAAACAACTTATCCACATCGAAGTTCTTAAACTCTTCAGCTAAGAATATCTTCTCAATTGGATGTAGTTCAGATAGCTTTTTTTTAAGTGAATCCGGTGCTGCATTATATTTCTTGCACAAATGGTTTATGGTCTTATCGTCCAATGATTGCGACACACGCATAGACAATGGGTCAGCAAGTACCTTAATTTCTTCCATGGTGAACTTCTGTTTTCTTATTGAAGTAAGTGCCCATTCCTCAATAGCATCTGTTAATGCCATCATAGCTTCAATACCTTTGGTTAAGCTACCATACTTGTTAAGTGCTTTATGCTGTTCATCAGTAATCCTGATGCTGATTTGTTTTCCTTTTGACATGGCTGATATTTTTTAAAATAAAAAATGGGTTTGCGATTAAGAAACCGCAAACCCTGATATTATTACATATTTCCTTCATCTGCAAATGAATAATAACCATCCCTTGTAACGATAATATGGTCTAGCACAGGAAGGTCAAGAAATAAACCTGCTTGCTTACATTTGTTGGTTATTTCACTATCCTTTCCTGAAGGCATGGTGTTGCCTGACGGGTGATTGTGAGCTAGTATGACTGATGATGCATTTGCAGCTAAAGCGGTTTGGAATATCTTTTTAGGGTCTGCCACAGTTCCAGCAACACTACCAGTACTGATTTTACATACCCCCAAAACTTTATTTGCTCTATTAAGGAGTACCACATAAAACGATTCGCAATAATCTATATCTTCCCAAAATCTGACCATCAATTCATATGCATCTCTTGAACTTGTAATCTTTTCACCTAGTTTCTTGCAGGTATATGAAACCCTGACTTCATTGAAAGAAAATTCTTCAACAATGGTGCTTTTAGTTTTCTGTTTTTCCATGGCAGTAAGATTATTAAGGATTATTTTATAGGTTAATTATTTAGCATTACGATTGTATTACAAATGTAATACTTTTTTCGCAAACTACCAAGAAAAAAGACCTTAATTTACTGACAAACAAAAGAGTAAAGCAACTTTTTATCATAAGCGAACAATGTGAATTAACATTACCTATGTCATAAGTCAAAGACACATATACACCCCCTCCCCATGTTGTATCCCAAAGTATGCCCCCCCTCCCCATATACCGGTTTTCTGGCACTGGGGTGATACACGACTTACTTATTTCGGGAAAAAAATTCTGGAAAATAAAACGGTTTTCCTGAATGCAAAAATTATAATCCGTGAAAAAATCTTGCAAAAAATTTCCAGAAAAGAAAATGGGTTTTATAAAACTGATTTTATAAAAATTTTCGTAGAGGAAGTTTGATAATTTTGGGGTAGTTATAGTTACATATAATAAAACCTATATGACGGTTATGATGTCTTCATTAAAAACAACCAAAATTATATCCCCTACATCATTCACAACCTGCATCCCATCAATACCAGCACGTAATAAAAAATCACTAACATCCTTAATGGTTTTGAAATGTGTGCGGTAAGCACGTAAAAAAAAGTCATAAAATTCTTCGACATCAGTAAAGACGGAGTATTCACCATAAGTTGGTTTTAGAAAAAACTCTTTGTCTTGTGGTCTTTGCAGACCTTCTCTCACCAACTGATTGTAAACAAGATTTAACTGTTGAGGAGTAACATTATCCTTCAATATATTGGCTGACTCATTTATGGCAACACGAGTGATGTAATCTCCATATCGTTTTGCTCTGTTGATATCGTTTATAAAGTAAATGCCATGACCATGGTAACCGGAAATCTTTTCGCTATTCTTACCGACCAAAGAATACTTGAACTTACGAATGGGTTGTGAAGAACCGTGATACCATATACTATCCTGAGCAGAATTGGATTGGGGTGCAAATTCTTCTAGTATGACACCGGTGATGATTTTCTCTAATGCTGATACTTTCATTTGGTTTTCTTTTCCTATAAATAGGTAGGAAAAGAAATTGCGCATGCAAATAGATAAAATTTACCCTGAAATAAACTCTTATGTTCAGTTCAGATGTAAAAACTGTCTAGCGGATTCGATTAAATTGTTTCTGGATTTCATTAGCAAGGTCATTATCCTGTATCCTTAAATAATGATTTGTTTGGGTAATATCCTTATGCCCTAACATTTGTTGCAAGTAATTCGAAGGCATCTGTTTGTTATAAAACAATATTGATGCAAAAGTTTTACGAGCCATTTTATTATTCAGTTCGAAATCGAAACCTGCATATTCACTAATTCTCCTCAGATGACGCACAAAATGGGTTCGTGAAAGGTTTAATGGAAAATTACTTTTAGTTTTTATTTGATATTGGTCGATTATTTGTTTAGAGATGAAAACACCATCATCAATTATTGGAATTGCTTTACATAAACTGTTGTTTTTAGTCCTTCGATAATTTAAATGAGATGTCTGCCCATTCCTGCTTATTGTAATAGTTGAGCCCATAATATCGGAATGGTACTGCCCAGTAGCAATCATAAATAAAAAACAATCCAAGGTTTTAATCAAGTTTTCTTTTTTAATATTAAACTGCTTTCTTTGAAGAGATACAATATTTTTCTTGTATTTATGTGCTTGAAAATCAAAAGACTTAACTTTCAATTGGTCTCTGAGTTCGACTAATGTCCGCACTTCTTCTTCAGTCAAAGCAATATCTCCTTCTTCTGGGTCTTGGTTATCATACTCTTGTAAAAATTTTGATTTCTTAAACGATTTATCAATTTCAATTCCTTTTTCTTCATACAAGAAATTAATAAAGGATTTTACCTTCCCATGCATTTTAACTTTTGTATTATCAGAAACAGAAAGTGAATAATAATAATCATTAAGCAGTTTATCGTTAATGCAATTTGGATGGGGTGGAATTTTCTTTTTTAAAAGAAAATCTTCAAAAGATTCTTTAGCAGTCTTATATGCAGTAATGGTTGTTGAAACTATTAATTTCTTTGTCAATTTGTTTTTGGTCTCTTTTTTTAACTCAACGAATTCATCAAAAAAATCAAAGATTGATGCATTCCCCTTAATCTTTAGGGAAACATATTGGTCAACGAAATTACTTACAGCCTGTTTAGTAATTTCGTTTTTTGAAAAATGCCTATCAAAATCGAATTTCAACTGGTAAATAAAACTTTGGTCTGCAATAACGCTGCTTTTTCCAATACGTTTTTTAATCCTTCCCTTAAATTCAGGATGTGTAACATATAGCCGTGGATAGCCACCCTCATTGGTAATTGTAAAGTTGAATGAATTGTTATTAAGTATACTCATAAGATTTTTATTGCAAAAATAGTATTTATTTACTTTTTATGCAACACTTTAGAGTATTTTATTACTTTTGGGGCAACTAAAAAACCTATATTTACTCTTTTTAAAGTTTATATTTACTTTATAATAAGCACTTTTAGGTTTTTATTTACTTTTTTACCGCAAAAAACAAGCATATGATTGTTTCCGCTCGAAACCTCAGCATTACAATAAGGATCGGAAGCTGGGCTTTCGATCCTTATTTTGTGAGGGTAAATCCATTTCATTTCCGTAGGTTGCACCTACGGCTATTGTAGTTTAACCCCT
>SLQR01000066.1 GCA_007131405.1 Candidatus Izemoplasma sp. | reverse complement strand
CTCCGTTTAAATACTGTACAGATAATGCTGCCATGATGTCGATTGCTGGGTATTATCAATACCAGAAACACCCTGAAAGTGAAGGCTATGCTTTAAATGGGTATCCACGTTTAAAACTTCAATAATTTATGCGTTAAATTCACACAATATACACACACTTTTAGTATACTTATGGTAGATAGACTAAAGGAGTGTGTTTTTTCATGAAAAAATTATTTATGGTCGTATTTTTCTTTTTATTCATTACCCTTGGAATACCCCTTGCAATGGTTGGGTTAATGTACGATGGCAATGCGGTTGATGCAGTGCCGGTACATCTGTATACTGAGGATGCAAATGCGATGAATTTGATTTATGAGAATCTGCATGAAGCGCTTGCAGATGTAAAAGAGGATATGGACGCTGACTTTAATTATCAGTTAAGTCAAGATACCGTAAACATACTCATATTCAACATGATCCGTGGAGACAATAACGATGAAGAAGATGAGGATGCAGAAGCAATGAATCCGAACTATCTACCCAATGCGTCTTGTGAGGATGATGCTTGTCGTTATGTTATAGCAGAAACCGTTGAACTCGGAACTCAACTTGTGCATTACCGTGTTCATGGGATATGGTTGACTTTTGAAGAGGATACCTTTATCTTAAATGTTGCGTTTGAAGCGCAACGCGGTGATGGGTTTACGTTCCAATCATCGGTACAAATTGATATTGAAATTATTGACGACTTAGACAACGGCGAATACCGTATTGAGTTTGATCGAATGAAGCTTGGACGTTTGCCGTTACCAAAATTTATTTTTACGTCGCTAATGAATCTATTTGGTAGCGATGAGGAAGATCCAATGTCTGATGCAGTTCCACTTGGTCAATTTAATGCATCCGAATTACGTTTGACCGTTAATAAACAAGCACTCGTTAATTATTTAACCGAAGATGAAGAAAACGGACCAACGCAACTTGCGGCAGAGGTCTTAGGTGTTATTTTTGAAGAACGTCTTATTAAGATGAAGATGCATGATGAATATTTCCAGTTATCGTTTGTGATTGCAACGCTGCGAAATGATCCTGATACAGATATTCCAGTTTATCTACACGAGATGCGCAATGCTGAAGAACTTGATGAAACTGTATTTGATTATGAACAACACATGAAAAGCCGTTTTGAACAGTTTGTTTTTAACAAAGCGCTAACGAATCAAGGCTATTTTACGATTACTGAACGTAGTTTTAATATGATTGTGTACTTCGAAATGGACGGATTTGAATCAACACAAACAACATATGAGTATGAAGACTCTAACGGGGATGAACAGACCATTATGGTAGGATTAGAAGCCCTTTGGTTTGAATTTAGAACCGATGATGAGCAGGTTTATATTCACATAAAAGGACTGTTTAATTTTGACGGCATTAAATCCTTGTTAATTATTCGTGCAGACGATACAGGGTTGGGTGTCCAAGGTGAGTATATTTTTGATTTTAAAAATCTTCGATTAGGGTATGAACCGGATAAAGACCACTTGCACATCCAACAAATGGACGCAATCCGTGATGCACTTAAGAACATGGGGGAGTTTCCGTTTGGGGAAGTCAATGAAGAAGGACGCCTTGTGATTGATACTAATGGCCTCACCGATTTCTTAGATGATGGAACAAATGAAGACGTAATCAATGTCCATGATATTGAAATTGTCCACGGTGGTATTCGCGTTTATGTTGAACCAACCACAACATTGTATGAATCGGTTTTAAATGCTTATACTGATGAACTCTTTAGTGTTTTTGAAGATAATGCATTACTTAGTAATTTAGAGGCTTCGTTTGGTGTGATGAATGACCAACAGCAAAACACCTATAATCAAGTAGCCTATATTCAAAGTTTAATTGATAGTAATCAAGACGTCGCAGAAGAGGATGTTGATGTGCTTTTCAGTTATTATGAAAAAATGGATCAAACATCACAGGAAGCCTTTATGGATACGTTCGAATCCATGATGGACCCAAATATAGTCGAGGTGTATTCAGGTATCTTTAAGAAATAAAAACAAGGGGAGCTTTATGCTCCCTTTTCTCACAAACGTTTTCTTTGTTTTCATAAGCGGTTAACCTTTGCTTTTTATGGAAAGTCATTTATAATGATATTTGAAAGATTTGGTGATGAATTCATGGAAAACCGAAATTTTATACGAACCATTATTGAAGACGATTTACGTACAGGAAAACACGATGCCCCAATTACCCGTTTTCCACCGGAACCGGGAGGGTTACTCCATTTAGGGCACGCCCGTGCGATCATTTTAAACCACTCACTTGCTGAGGAGTACGGTGGGTATTTTAATTTGCGCTTTGATGATACAAATCCAATTAAGGCAGAGGAAAGCTTTGTCCAAGGGATTCAAAAAGATATTGCATGGCTTGGGTGCCATTGGAAGCATTTGTTGTTTGCGAGTGATTACTTTGATGAAATGTATCATCGCGCCATGGTGCTTGTCAAAAAAGGGTTAGCCTATGTATGTGACTTAACCAGTGATGAAATGCGTGAGTATCGTGGAGATTTAACATCGCCTGGGACAAACAGTCCTTACCGCGAACGATCCATTGAAGAAAACATTCAGTTGTTTGAAGCAATGAAGAACGGCGAGTTTGACGATGGCGCAAAAGTATTACGCGCTAAAATTGATATGGCGAGTCCAAATATGAATATGCGCGACCCAATTATCTACCGTATTCAACGCGCAACGCATCACAACACAAAAGATAAATGGTGCATCTATCCTATGTACGATTTTGCGCATCCAATTGAAGATGCGATTGAAGGGATTACGCATTCATTATGCAGTCTTGAGTTTGAAGATCATCGACCACTTTACGACTGGTTTGTGAAACATTGTGAGATGGAGAAGGTACCTAGACAGATTGAGTTTGGGAAGCTAATGATTGCCAATCAAGTGACTGGAAAGCGCCATATTAAGCGTTTAGTTGATGATGGCATTGTTGAAGGTTGGGACGATCCTCGTCTGATTACCCTTGCGGGATTACGTCGACGCGGCATTCCGCCACAAGCAATTCATGAATTTATCAAAGCGATTGGCCTGCCTAAATCACAAGGGTTAACAGAAATTGATATGTTTTATGAAATTGTTCGGGACTACTTAAGCCGAGAAGCGCGCCGTATCATGAGTGTTGTTGATCCAATTAAAGTCATTGTGACGAACTACCCAGAAGGAAAAGTTGAATCGTTAGAAACGGATTACCATCGAGATCATGAAGCACTTGGGTCCCGTAAAGTATACTTTGGGAAAGAGTTATACATCGAACGCGATGACTTTATTGAAGAAAAGCCAAATAAGAAATGGAAACGGCTTGCGCTTGGGATTGAAGTCCGCTTGATGCATGGGTACTTTATCAAAGCAAATGACGTTTTCTATAACGAAGACGGTTCGATTAAAGAAATACATGCGACGTATGACCCAAATACACAAAGTGGCTCAGGTTTTAATGAACGCAAACCGAATGGCACTATTCATTTTGTCGAAGCATCAACCGCAAAAGAAGTTGAGATACGCCTATTTGAAGATCTTGTGGATAACTTCGAAGACAAAACCATTCCCATTGAAGATAAGATTAATCCAAACTCAAAAATTGTTAAGACAGGGTATATCGAAGGCGATGTGAAACCCAAGGACAAAGAGGCATTCCAGTTTACACGTCTAGGGTATTTTGCGCTTGATGATGACAGCAGTGAAGAGAAATTTGTCTTTAACCGTGTCGTTGAGCTTAAAAGCTCGTTTAAGGTTAAACGGTAAATAAAAAAATAAAACGATTATCCTTGCTTTATTTTTTTAATCGTGTATTATGGTATTAGAACTTAAACGCAGCAAGGTACTATATAAGAACTGAAAACATTCGTTTCGACATTCTTATGAACTTCGTGCACTTTCGTTTAAGAAATAAAATAAGAATGGAGGAACATACAATGACTCAAGGAACAGTAAAATGGTTTAACGCTGAAAAAGGATTCGGATTCATCACTACTGATGAAGGTGTAGACGTGTTCGCACACTACTCACACATCAATAAAGAAGGATTCAAAACTTTAGAAGAGGGCGAAAAAGTAACTTTCGACATCGTCGATGGTGCTAAAGGACCTCAAGCAGAAAACATTACAACTCTATAAGACTAAAAAAACCAACTTCGGTTGGTTTTTTTTATGCTCAAATTTGCTTAGACTTTAATATGCTAAATGCCTATAAAAAGTGCGGAATATTTGGTATAATTTTTACAGGTGATTAGGATGGACAAATTATTAAAAGATTTAAATGAATCGCAAAAAGAAGCGGTGCTTGCAACGGAAGGACCCGTGATGGCAATTGCGGGTGCAGGAAGCGGGAAAACGCGTGTGCTTACGAGACGAATGGCACACCTTATTTTTAACTTAGGTGTCCCGGCACACCGTATTTTAGCGATTACGTTTACCAATAAAGCCGCGAATGAAATGAAAACCCGAGTGGCGAAGCTACTCGGTATTTCAACGTCACAAATGTGGGTATCCACATTCCATTCCATGTGTGCACGCATATTGCGTGAACATATTGATTTGCTTGGCTATGATCGTCGTTTTCAAATTATTGACGATGACGATGTAACCCAAATGGTCAAGGTTATTTTAAAACAATTGAATATTGACCCAAAAATGGTGAAACCGAAGATGCTTAAGACGCATGTATTAAATGTAAAGGCTGATCCATCGTTAATTGATGACTATGATGAGCCATTGCGCGGATACTTGAACCATGTCTTCCCAGCGTATCAAAAACAACTCAAAAATAGCAACCTCGTGGACTTTGAGGATTTATTGGTCTTAACCATTGAACTCTTGAAAAAGTACCCAGAGATAAAAAAACAGTACCATGGCTTATTTCAGTACGTCATGGTCGATGAGTTTCAAGATACGAACAATGTTCAGTACGATTTGATTCGCTTGTTAGTGAATGAGCAGAACAATGTCTTTATTGTTGGTGATGAAGATCAAAGTATTTATGCTTTCCGTGGTGCCAACATCGACAACATTCGAAAGTTTGAACGGAATTTCCCAAAGGTAAAACGGATTCTTTTGGAACAAAATTACCGAAGCACGAATACCATATTAAAAGCATCCAATGATGTGATTCGTGGGAACCGTAACCGCATCGAGAAAAATCTTTTCTCAACGCAAGGGGAAGGGGAACCGGTCACGTTCTTTAAAGGGTACACATACCGAGATGAAACAGAATACGTAGCAGAAATGATTCGTGAACTTGTGTTTAGGCATAACTATCAATACGAAGAGATTGCTGTTTTGTATCGAGCGAATGCAACTTCACGTGCGTTTGAGGATACGTTTATGCAAAAACATATTCCGTATCAAGTCGTTGGCAATACCAGTTTCTTTAAACGAAAAGAGATTAAAGATATCGTCGCGTACTTGCGTTTAATTTTAAACCCGAATGATTCTTACAGTTTGACGCGCATTGTGAATGAACCAAGAAGAGGCATTGGGGCGAAGACGATTGAGCGCTTAAGTATCTTTGCGGATAAAGAGCAAGATAGCCTATTTGAAGCGATTTCCTTGCCAAATAGTCCACTTGGCAAAGCGCCACTCAGCAAACTAAAAACCTTTCGCGATTTGATTTTATCGTTGAAAGAAAAACTGGATGTCATGGAATTTAATGACTTTATTGATGAGTTGCTTGTACGTACAGGGTATCGTGAAATGCTTCGCTATGACGATATGGGTGACGTTCGTTATGAAAACATCATGGAATTAAAAACAATGATTCAGGAAACAAAAAAATCCATTGAAGATGCCGATAAGATCGATGTCTTAACATATGTATTAGAAGAAATCGCCTTAAAAAGTGCAGAAGATGAGAAGAAAGAGACGAATGTCGTGACATTGATGACACTGCATGCAGCAAAAGGGCTCGAGTTTAAAGCAGTCTTTATTGTTGCTTGTGAACAAGGAATGTTTCCACTCTACCGAAGCATGGAAAGTCCGAAAGACTTAGAAGAAGAACGTCGTTTAATGTATGTTGGGATGACCAGGGCAATGGAACGTTTATACTTAACGAACTGCCGACAGCGTCAACTTTATGGCGAAACACAAATGCATCAAGACAGTATGTTCTTGAGTGAAATAAACATTAATCATCTAAAATTAGAAGGACTTAATAAAGCGGTTTCCCGTGAACATACGCCGTCTAAGAAGCGTCGATTACTCACTCCAAAATCAACACTAGAGACGGTTGATAATGACTTATCCAAAGGGGATAGAATAAACCATACCGCCTTTGGGCGTGGTGTGGTCATTAGCGTGAGTGGCGATCAATGTGTTATTGCCTTTGCAAAAGAACACGGCATTAAGACGCTGCTTAAAAATCATAAAGCAATAAAAAAAGTGTAGGTGATACGATGGACGCTGAAAAACGTATAGCAGAACTTAAAGAAAAAATTAACCAATACGACTATGAATACCATGTGCTGGATGACCCAACAATTTCCGATGTTGAGTACGATAAACTGCTGAATGAACTCACTCAGCTTGAAGAAGACCATCCGCAGTACAAGCGGGATGATTCTCCCACCCAACGAGTTGGCGGGAAAGTCCTTGATGGGTTTACTAAAGTTGAACACAGTATCCCAATGATGAGTTTAGCCAATGCGTTTGACGAGAGCGATCTTCGTGCTTTTGATGAGCGCGTACGAAAATACGTAGATGACTACAGTTACGTCGTTGAGGCTAAAGTTGATGGTTTAGCAGCGAGTCTAATCTATGAAGAAGGTAAACTTGTCCGTGCAGCAACGCGTGGAAATGGCCAAGTTGGCGAAGATATAACCCATAATGCTCGAACGATTAAGAGTGTTCCACTTTCTCTAAATAAAGCCGTTTCCCTTGAAGTTCGCGGTGAGATATTTATGAATAGAGCAGCATTTATGGCACTTAATGAGAAACGCGCTAAAGCAGAGGAACCACTGTTTAAGAATCCTCGAAATGCAGCTGCAGGCAGTGTGCGACAACTTGACAGTAAAATTGCTGCATCCCGTTCATTGGATATGTTTATCTACAGTCTAGTTGAGCGAGATGATGAGGTAACCATGACACAATCTGAAACAATCGACTATTTGAAAGACCTTGGGTTTAAAACAAATCCATATCAATGCTTTGACTCGATTGATGAAGTGGTTGAAGCAAGTATTGCCATTGAGAAAAATCGACATGACTATAAATATGAGATTGATGGTGCGGTCGTTAAAGTCAATCAAAAACCACTGTATAAAACCATTGGATATACCGCTAAAAGCCCTAAGTGGGCCATTGCCTACAAGTTTAAGGCGGAAGAAGTTGCCACAACCATTAACGCGATTAAATACCAGGTTGGGCGTACAGGACAGATAACACCGGTGGCTGTCTTAGAACCGGTTGAAATTCAAGGAAGCACTGTATCACGAGCAACGTTGCATAATGATCGATACATACTCGATAAAGACATCCGCGTTGGCGATGATGTTTTAATTCGTAAAGCCGGGGACATCATCCCTGAAGTTGTTGCTGTCATTGAAGAACGCCGCGATATGCAAGAACCGTTTACGATGATTTCTCATTGCCCAAAATGCGACACACCACTGAAACGTACGGAGAGCAAAGCTGATCTTTATTGCGATAACCCGTCATGTCCTGCAAAGAAAGTTGAAGCCCTTATTCACTTTGCTTCACGTAAGGCAATGAACATAGAAGGACTAGGAAACCGCATCATTGAGCTGTTTTATAATGAAGGATACTTACAGGATATCCGTGATATTTACACCCTGCAAGAGCATAAAGATGTCCTTGTAACACGTGCTGGGTTTGGACAAAAAAGCATTGAGAAATTGCTCAAGCATATCGAAAGCTCGAAATCAAACAGTGCTGAACTTTTATTGTTTGGCTTAGGGATTCGTTATGTTGGTGAGAAGGTATCAAGAGTGTTGGCGATGCATTATGGCTCACTATTTGATATGATAGAGTGTAAGATAGAAGACCTTAGAGCGATTGATGAAGTTGGCGATAAGATTGCACAAAGCGTTGAAGCCTACTTTTCGAATGAAGAAAATATCGCTCTATTAAGGGATTTACATGACCAAGGTGTTAATATGAAGTACAAAGGACACGTTAATCAATCAGGAATATTTACGGATAAAACGATTGTGCTAACCGGTAAACTTGAACACTTTACTCGTGATGAAGCAAGAGAACGCATCGAAGCAGAAGGCGGTAAAGTAACGTCATCAGTATCGAAGAAAACAGATTTTGTGCTTGCAGGTGAAGATGCTGGAAGCAAGTTAACAAAAGCGCAAGAGCTTGGTGTTGATGTTTTAACCGAAGAAGACTTTATAAATCGCTTGGAGTCGAAATAAGCAGGAAGTGATTACATGAAACACATTGTTATTAAAGGTGCAAAAGAAAACAATTTAAAAAATATTGATCTATCGATTCCGAAGGATTCGTTTGTGGTCATGACAGGTCTTTCCGGTTCAGGAAAGACTTCTTTGGCGTTTGATACAATCTATAAAGAAGGTCAACGCCGTTATGTTGAAAGTCTAAGTGCGTACGCGAGACAGTTTTTAGGGAACTTGGAGAAGCCAAACGTGGAATCGATTGAAGGGCTTAGTCCAGCGATTTCCATTGATCAGAAGACAACCAGTAAGAACCCAAGAAGTACCGTAGGAACGGTCACAGAAATTTATGACTATTTACGATTGCTCTATGCTCGTATTGGAAAACCCATATGCCCAACGCACGGGATTGAGATTTCTTCACAAAGCATTGAAGAAATGACAAACAAGGTGCTTGATCGTCCAGAAGGCGTGCGTATTGAAGTGTTATCACCAGTTATTACGGGTCATAAAGGGACGCATCAAAAAACCATTGAAGCATTACGTAAGGACGGTTATGTGCGTCTACGTGTTAATGGTGAGATAAAAGATATTGAAGATACCATTAACTTAGAGAAAAATAAAAAACACACCATTGAGGTTGTTGTTGATCGATTAAAGATACGTGAAGGCATTCGTTCACGTCTTTATGATTCCTTGGAAACGGCTTCAAAACTTGGTGAAGGTAAAGTGGTCGTTTTAATCAATAAAGAAGAACATTTATTTAGCGAGAACTTTGCATGCCCGCATTGTGACTTTAGCATTGGTGAACTTGAACCACGCCTATTCTCGTTTAATGCGCCTTTTGGTGCGTGTGATCGTTGTAGCGGACTCGGCTTTACAAAAAAAGTTGATCCAGAACTGCTTGTAGCTGATTCAACGAAATCGGCTTACAATGGTGCAATTAAAGGATGGACCAATACGACAACCTATCACTTCAAACAGCTTGTAGCAACGGCTAAACATTATAGCATTGATTTGCATAAGCCGTTTGGTGAACTCACCGATGAAGAACAAGCGATTCTTTTTTATGGTTCGGATGAACAAATTGTGTTTGATTTCAAAGGGAAGACCAGTAAGATTCGTCACCATAAAACCGATTACTACGAAGGCATTATAAACAATCTTGAACGCCGTTACGTAGAAACCACATCACGTTTTATGCGCGAGTGGATAGAAACGTTAATGACGGAGAAAGCATGCCCGAGATGTGGTGGGAAAAAGCTTAATACAGCGGCTTTAAGTGTTAAGGTGGGTGGGTTTGACATCATCGAACTAACCGATTTAAGCGTCTCAAAGATGCTGTTATTCTTTGAAACATTAACCCTCAGTGATAAGGATAAAAAGATTTCTGAAATGATTATCAAAGAAATTACTGAACGCGTTTCTTTTCTAAAAAATGTTGGGTTAAATTACTTAACGCTTTCGCGTCAAGCAGCGACACTGTCTGGTGGAGAAAGTCAACGTATTCGTTTAGCCACACAAATTGGTTCGCGACTTACTGGCGTGCTATACGTCTTGGATGAGCCATCGATTGGACTTCATCAACGCGATAATAAACGTTTGATTAACACATTAAAATCCATGCGCGATTTAGGGAATACACTGATTGTGGTTGAACATGATGAGGAAACAATGTCTGAGTGTGATCAAATCATTGATATTGGACCTGGTGCTGGCGAACATGGTGGGCATGTTGTGTTTCAAGGAACCTACCAAGATATACTTAAATCAAAGACAAGTATAACGGGAAAATACTTATCGGGGAGACTTAAGATTCCTGTGCCAGAAAAACGCAGGAAACCACGTAATGGCGCAGTTGAAATAATTGGAGCAAAAGAAAATAATTTGAAAAATATTAATGTAAAATTTCCGCGTGGTGTCTTAACGGTGGTTACCGGTGTCAGTGGGTCAGGGAAAAGTTCTTTAGTTAATGCCTGCTTGTATCACGGACTTTATAATAAGGTTTACAAGAAAAAATACAACACGGGATCGTTTGATGCCATAAAAGGTGCGAGTGATATTGAAAAAATCATCAACATCGATCAAAGTCCAATTGGACGAACTCCACGAAGTAACCCTGGAACGTATACGGGTGTATTTGATGATATACGCGACATCTTTGCGATGACAAACGAAGCGAAGATGCGAGGTTATCTCAAAGGTCGTTTTTCCTTTAACGTTAAGGGTGGTCGTTGTGAAACGTGCCATGGGGATGGTGTTATTAAAATTGAGATGCACTTTCTACCGGATGTTTACGTGCCTTGTGATGCATGTAAGGGCAAACGGTATAACTCAGAAACATTACAGGTCAAGTATAAAGGGAAAAACATCGCTGATGTGCTTGATATGACAATTGAAGAAGCTGATTCGTTTTTCGAGAATATACCGAAGGCTAAAAACAAGCTAGATACATTAATGAGTGTTGGCCTTGGGTATTTAAAAATTGGTCAACCAGCACCATCGCTTTCCGGTGGCGAAGCACAGCGTGTGAAGTTAGCAAAAGAACTGCATAAACGCATTACGGAAGATACGTTCTATATTCTTGATGAACCAACAACAGGGTTGCATACCGATGATGTTAAACGTCTCCTTGAGGTTATTGACCACATTGTCTCTTTAGGCGCAACCGTAGTGATTATTGAACATAATCTCGATGTAATAAAAGTCGCCGATCATATTATTGATTTAGGCCCTGAAGGTGGCGATGGTGGTGGAGAAGTGTTGATTGAGGGAACGCCTGAAGACGTTGTGAAACATCCGACCAGTTACACGGGTAAATACCTTAAAAAAGTCTTGGAGGTGTAGGCAATGCGTGATGAGAAGCGAAAAAATGATGGTGAAGAAACGGAAGAAAAAAAAGACGATGAAGAAAAAAAAGAGCCTACTGAAGACGAACTAGAAAAAGACCGAGAGCAGCTAGAAGCACTGATTAAATCGATTAAAGCTGTGGAAGAAGCCAAACGTGAACGGGAAAAGCGTAAAGGGAAGCGTGGCATGATTGCAATCGAGTTTGGCTCGATTTTTCACCGCAACATTGTGTTGAATTTTATGGGTTACTTCATGCTAAACCTAACCATTATATACACAGTGCTTGTGCTTTTCGACTTTGGCGCATTCCCTGGTGGATTGACAGCGGTTGTTTTGTTTGTGCTTGCGTATACGTTTGTTGAAACCTTATTTCGTATGTATCTTTTATTGAATCATTTCAATGTGGTTTTAAGAACGTTGGGCTTTATTTTTTACTTTGGGTACTTAACCATCTTTTATTTATTGAATATGTATGTGTTTCCACAAAGTGTTCTAATATTTTCAGATATCGGACTTGTTGTTTTTGTGGGTATGTTTATTGTTTTTCGCTATATTGTGACGCAGTTAATACGCAATATGGTATATCGATCGTGAGGTGATTTGATGGCATTGACTGTTGCTGAACTTGTTAAAGCATTTGATTTTGAAGTGATGAGTGGGTCTGATAAACTAGATACGTTGATTGAGGAAACTCAGTTATCACGACCAGGTATTGAACTTGCAGGATTGTTTGATTTTTATGAGAATGACCGTCTTCAACTTCTAGGAAGTAAAGAAGTTACATTCTTTAAAGGTCTTGAACCCAGAATTCAACAAAAAAGGGTCAAAAGACTCTTTGAACATGGGCCGCCTGCTTTTATTTTTTCACGGAATGCTGATATTCCGGACGATTTTATTAAAGAGGGGAATGCCTATGGCATACCTGTTTTAAAGAGTCCACAGCGAACAAGTGAACTTGCCAGTCGTCTTTATCAATACCTGTTTAGTCATTTAGCACCACGGATTAGTATTCATGGGACGTTACTTGATATTAATGGTGTCGGTGTGGTGTTACGTGGACCAAGCGGGATTGGAAAGAGTGAAATTGCGCTTGAACTTGTTCGTAGAGGTCATCAGTTAGTTGCCGATGACCGTGTTGATATTTATCAACGTGAAGAAGGGATTGTCATTGGTGAAGCGCCGAAAGTTCTCAAAGAACATCTTGAGATTCGTGGGATTGGTGTCGTCAATGTGGTTAAACTATTTGGGGCAAGTGCGTTTAAAGAGGATAAAGCGATTATGCTTTTTATTGATTTAGAGTACTGGGACAAAGAAGTCGATTATGACCGTTTGGGAATAGATGACCAAAAAGAACGTGTGTTTGATACTGAAATTCGTATTGCAAAAATACCGATTACGGCAGCACGAAGTGTTGCGACGCTTGTTGAAGTGGCCGCAATGAACGCACGCCTTAAGTTTTTAGGGACACATATGGCGAAAGATTTTACGAATGCGCTAAACGCGCTGATTCAAGAAAAGTCAAATAAAAAAGAATAGGTGAAAACAATGGATCATACAAGCATTGCACCACTACCAAATACGATTGGACCTATCCCCCTTTATGGATTCTTAATCATGACTGGGGTCATGGTGGCTTTATGGATGGGACTGCGTGAAGGTAAGAAACTCGGAATAAAATCAAATGACATCCTTGATGGATTACTCATTATATTACCGTTAGCCATTATAGGTGCACGCCTTTGGTATGTCATTTTTGAATGGCACCAATTTAAGGATTATTTACCAAGTATATTAGGCTTTCAAGAAGGCGGCGGCTTTGATGGATTTTCTGGTTTAGCAATTCATGGTGGGTTCTTTGTAGCCATTATTGCGGCCTTTATTTACACAAAAAAACGCAAAGTGGAAATATATAAAGCCTTTGATTTAATTGCACCGGGATTCTTCATCGGTCAAGCATTTGGGCGTTGGGGCAATTTCTTTAACCGTGAAGCCTATGGTGGCGTCATTGGTGGCATTCGAGCAAACGGTGATACAAGTATTTTGGATTCTCAACGTGCTTTTTTAAGTGACACACTACGTTTACCTGACTTCATTACGAACAACATGTACATTGGCGGGAACTACCATCACCCAACCTTCTTATATGAATCCGTATGGAATGTTGTTGGTTTAGCGATTTTACTCGTTTTAAGACGTACGAAGTTTGTACGGTCAGGTGATTTATTGGCCTTTTACTTAATTTGGTATTCAGTTGGCCGCTTTATGATTGAAAGCATGCGTACCGATTCACTCTATTTATGGGGAACAGGATTGCGTACAGCTCAAGTGGTTTCCATCCTAATGATTCTCGGTGGTATTATTTTGATTATTTTTAATCACATAATTATTAAACGTAAGCATTATTATAAAATTATTGAAGAAAATAGTGTACAATCGTAGTCGAGGTGATTTTATATTATGTATGACGTAATTATTATCGGTGCGGGTCCAGGTGGCATGACTGCGGCTATTTATACGCATCGCGCAAACTTAAAAACACTCATGTTAGAGAAAGCGGCTCCAGGTGGAAAGATGATTAATACATGGGAAGTCGAGAACTACACAGGACTCGGAAAGGTCTCCGGGTATGAAATCAGTGAAAAGATGTTTAACCACACACAAGAACTTGGCATCGAGTATCAATATGGCGATGTGGTTGAAGTCAACGATTTAGGCACCGAAAAGGAAGTAATTACTGCCGATGGAACAAAGTATAAGACGAAAGCTCTTATTATTGGTAGTGGAACGGAAGCGCGTAAACTTGGCGCACCAGGCGAGGACAGACTCTCGAGCAAAGGGATTAGTTGGTGCGCTGTGTGCGACGGATCGTTCTTCAAAGGAAAGCATGTGCTTGTCGTTGGTGGTGGAAATAGCGCTATAGAAGAAGCGGTATTTCTAACAACAATGAATGTCCAAGTAACGGTGCTGAACATTCTTGATACGTTGCAAGCGGACCCAAAAGCAATTGATCAAGCGAAATCTACGGGAATGATTGATTTTATGCTTGGGTATGAAGTTGTGAGTTTCAATGGGGAAGAGAAACTTGAAAGTATCACTATACGTAATAATAAAACCAAGGAAGAACAAACACTAAACCGTGAAGGTGCATTTATCTTTATTGGTCATATTCCTGAAACGACGTTTGTTAAGGATTTAGGAATAACAAACTTACATGGGTTTATAAAAACTAATGAACGCATGGAAACCTCCATCCCTGGTGTTTATGGGATTGGTGATGTTATTGAGAAAGAACTCCGTCAAATCGTTACAGCGGCAAGTGATGGGGCAATTGCAGCGCAATCCTCAGCTAAATACATTGAAGCACTGAAATCGAAGAAAAATACTTAAAAGAAAAAACGATGTACGCATCGTTTTTTCTTTTGGTATCGGTTATAATAAAGAAGGTGATGCTATGAAAATAGGATGTTACCTTATTGTTTATAGCGTGATGGGTTATGTGGTTGAGAACGTGATTAATCTTGTTTATTTTGGTTTTTGGATAGATAATAGTGTTCTTATTGGACCGTATCAACCGATGTACGCGATTGGTGTTTTGTTAACACTGTGGTTCTATAATGTCATTAAACCTTTACGTATTAATCGGTTTTTTAAATTGCTTTTTTTATGGGTCGTAGCTGTGCTCTTTACTGGATTAAGCGAATGGGTGTCGGGGTCTCTTTATGAGTATTTTTATCATGCCTTGTTGTGGGATTATCAATTAAGTTTTTCTGTATGCAGGCATCCGTATGTTTGTATATTCCCAACGACGTTATTTGGCCTTATGGCTGTATTTTCTGTGCTTGTAGTCCATCCCTTTGTAAGGCAGTTTAGTATGCTTATACCGCGCTATGTTAAAGGGGTAGTTATATTGATTTTTATAGCGGACATCATTTATACTTATTACGAGGTGCTAAGATGAAACGAATGGATTTAGTCATACTGTTTTTAACGATTATCGCGGTATTTTTGTTGGTATATCCACCAACATCAAGACCATTTTTTGATTTTACGAATGAGTACGCTTTGCTAGGAGGCTTTATTAAGTTTTTCTTGTTTGCTTCTTTTGGAGATGTGCTCAGTCAACGAATCCGAAAAGGGAATTTTGCGGTCACAGGTCTTTTCTATAAAGCGATAGTTTGGGGCTTTATTGGGGTAGTGGTTGTCTTTGTTTTCCGTATTTTTAGTGGGGGAGTTATGCTGCTTCAAGATGAGGGATTATTGCCCTTTGCTGGTGTGACATTTGCCTTTGCGTTTTTCACTAGTTTATTTATGAACGTAATATTTGGCCCAACCATGATGTTTTTTCATCGGGTAACGGATCATTATATTGAGCGTAAAGTTCGCATGAAGCACCATACCCTTAAAGAAACATTGAATGATATTGATTATAAAGGCTTTGTTTCATTTATTGTGTTCAAGACTATTCCACTTTTTTGGATTCCTGCGCATACGATTACGTTCATGATGCGTGAAGAGTATCGTGTGTTATTTGCGTCATTTCTCGGAGTTATGCTGGGACTCATCTTAGGACTTGCGAAACAGTCCGTTAAGAAGGAGGCTTAGATATGTCGTTTACATCGGATGCAAAAAAAGAGTTATTAATGTTGAATCGAGATGCGTGTTGCCGTTTGGCTGAACTAAGTGCGCTTTTGGCTGTTAATGGTCATTTATCTATTTCAAGTGAAGGGGTAGCCTTATCCTTTCAAACGACGAGTTTACCGTTGGCCCGCCATGTTATTTCGTTGATTAAAAAGTTATACAATGTTGATGTTGAAGTGATATCAAAAAAACAAGTTAAACTGCAAAAGAAGAATCAGTACAGTATTGTAATTCGCAAAAAAGTTCATGCAATTATTAATGAATTATCTTTGATGGATTCGGATAAAGGCTTTGCGCGAGCAATAGATCGTACGTTATTGGTGAAATCTTGCGATCAGCGCGCATTTTTACGTGGGGTATTTTTAGCGAGCGGCTCAATTAATCATCCTGGAAGTTCGAGTTATCATGCGGAGGTATCGGTTCCGAATGAAGCGTTTGCGGAGGAGTTAGTTGAACTGTTTTCACAGTTTGATTTGAATGCTAAATTGCTTGAGAAAAAACGCAATTTTATTGTGTACATTAAAGAATCTGAGAAAATTGCCGATTTTCTACGTATTACTGGCGCAACGAAAGCTTTACTTACGTTTGAAGATGAACGCATTAAACGAGACTTTGTGAACTCGATTACGCGCGTGATGAATATGGAACTTGCTAATCAAAATAAAACGTTAGAAGCGGCGAATAAGCAACTTAAAGAGATTGCTATCCTCGAAAACCTA
The DNA here is from genome assembly GCA_007131405.1 of Candidatus Izemoplasma sp. Lineage (GTDB taxonomy): Bacteria > Bacillota_I > Bacilli_A > Izemoplasmatales > Izemoplasmataceae > SLQR01. The sequence goes on along the minus strand of SLQR01000066.1, from coordinate 1,098 downwards.
GTGGATATGTCTAAACTTCCTGACACGGTTCATGAAGCCATCTTTTTGCGTAAGAAATATCCAGAGTCATCGTTGATGGAACTCAGTGAAGCAAGCGATGAACATTTTAAGAAAAAGATATCAAAATCAGGGTTAAATCACCGTTTCCGTAACATTAGTGAAATGGCAAAGGAGGCACTCAGTGAATTCAATGAATAAGGGCATTGGGATTGATCTTGTCGAAATCGAAGACATTAAGTCACGGTTGTCTGAAGCGTTTATTGAGCGTATCTTATCAAAACGTGAGTACGCATATTTCATTACCATTACGCATCCACAGCGCAAACTTGAGTATCTTGCGGGTCGTTTTGCCGCAAAAGAAGCCTATACCAAGGCTTACGGCGAGTTTGATGAACGATTATCCTTTTATCAGGTCGAAGTATTGCGTAAAGAAAATGGGGTGCCATATATAGAATCAACCTACAGTGAGGACGATGATGTCTATGTGAGTATTTCTCACACAAAGCATTATGCAATTGCCATGGTGATGATCGAGAAAAAGACGAAATAATCGTCTTTTTTTTGGTTAATAACGAGAAAATATAAGCGGTTATTTAACTTGTAAATTCAAAGTGAATTGAGTATAATATTGTCGACTAGGAGATGATAGTATGGCAAAAAGTTTATCGAGAAATTCGAAAGATCCATTGAAAATTGCATTGTATGTTGTTGCAGGAATCTTTGTTTTTTTCATTGCTGTTTTGGTGTTTACACGTGAACAAGATTGGGAAGATTACCTTGCGGATTTAAGTGACAATGAGACGTACTTTGTGTATTTATACACAGCTGATTGTACCTTCTGTGTTCAGATTGAAGATGAAGTGGCAGATTTTACACAAAGCAATGCCATGAGTATTGAACTTATTCCACTCAATGCGTACAACCCAGTGGTGCCTGAGGATTACTACACCCCAACGATTATCGTTGTGCACAATAACGAAATTGCACAAACGGTCGTTGGCATGGACCATGTGCTCGATTTATTTGATGAAGTCGAAGCCGGGACTTTTCAACCGTAAAAAGTCATCCGGCTTTTTTCATATCATAGGAGGATAAGAT
>SLQR01000014.1 GCA_007131405.1 Candidatus Izemoplasma sp. | reverse complement strand
ATTATATATATATCATATATATAAAAGGGTCGTCTTCTTGACACCCTTTTCCTAATTATGGCATAATAACACAGACTGGAGGCGAATCGAATGAAAAAACTTGTAATTGTCGAGTCACCAAGTAAATCAAAAACCATTAAGCAATACCTCGGTGAAGACTATGAGGTCCTTTCTTCTAAAGGGCATATTCGTGATCTATCGATTTCAAACGTTGGTGGACTCGGACTGGATATTGAAAATAACTTTACACCAAAATATGACATTATAAAAAACAAAGAAAAAACCGTTAAGGATCTAAAAAAAGCAGCAAAAAAAGCCGACGAAATTTATCTTGCAACGGACCCTGACCGCGAAGGGGAAGCTATTAGTTGGCATCTTGAGCAAGTCTTAGACGCACAAGATAAACCGATGCATCGCGTCATCTTTAATGAGGTAACGAAAACAGCGGTTCAAGAAGCATTTAAACACCCAAGAAGCATCGATGAGCATCTTGTGTCATCTCAAGAGACACGACGCATTTTAGACCGCATTATTGGTTTTAAATTAAGCAAGTTACTTCAAAATAAAATAAAATCAAAATCTGCAGGACGTGTTCAAAGTGCTGCGCTCAAGATTTTAGTCGATCGCGAAAAAGAAATCGATGCGTTTGTGTCCGAAGAATACTGGAAAGTAAAAGCTTTATTTCCTGGCTTTGAAGCCGAACTTGCTACGATTGATAAAAAGAAAGCAAAACTAGCGAATGAAGAACAAACAGATCAATTACTCGAAACGCTAAATAACCATTTTGCGGTAGACTCAGTCAAAAAACGCAGTCGTAACCGTGCACCAAAACCACCATTTACGACGTCATCATTACAACAAGAAGCATCCAACAAACTGAATTTTAGCGGACAAAAAACGATGATGATTGCGCAAAAACTGTATGAAGGAATTGACATCGGACATGAGACCGTGGGGTTAATTACCTACATGCGTACCGACTCCACACGCTTATCAGGAACATTTATTGCCCCGGCAAAACAAAAAATTGTCGCGCTTTATGGTGAAAACTATGTGGGCGGGAAACACATTAAAGTTGTCAGCAAAAACGCTCAAGATGCCCATGAAGCTGTTCGACCAACAAGCTGTAAGTATCACCCAGACGAGATTAAATCATCATTAAACCGTGATGAATACCGCCTTTATCGCATGATTTATCTTCGTGCACTTGCATCCTTAATGAAACCTGCACAATTTTCATCAACGACAGTGAAACTGGCAAATAAACATACCATGTTTAAAGCCCGTGCTCAAGAAATGACGTTTGATGGGTATTTAAAAGCGTATGGAGACTACGAAAGTGTCGAGGTCAATGACTTACCACCACTTGAAAGTGGTCAAGCCATTGAAGCAAAAAGCATTAACAAAAGTCAACACTTTACGCAACCACCCGCACGTTTTACAGAAGCAAGACTCATTAAAGAGATGGAAGACTTAGGGATTGGAAGACCAAGTACCTACTCACAAACCATATCAACCCTTAAAAACCGTAAGTACGTTGATATTAAAGAGAAAAAGTTCATTCCAACGGATCAAGGGAAACTTACCATTGAAAAACTTGATGAGTATTTTGATACGATAATCAATGTTGATTACACCGCTCGCATGGAAGGTGTGCTCGATGAAATCGCTCATGATCAAGCGGAACAAACAACGATTGTTTCGGAGTTCTATCATACCTTTATTCCGCTTGTGGAAAAAGCCAATGCCGAGATGGAAAAAGAAGCCCCAAAAACAACAGGCGAAGACTGTCCGAAATGTGGTCGTCCAATGGTCTATCGCGAATCGCGTTATGGTACATTTGAAGCGTGTAGTGGGTTTCCAGACTGCAAATACATTAAACAAGATGAAACCAAACAAGAGAACAATTTAAAAAGCACCGATATTACCTGCCCAAAATGTGGAAAAGGTAAAATCGTTGAACGAGAAGCTAAGCGCGGAAAGAATCGTGGGAAACGATTCTACGCATGCAACAATTTTCCAAAATGCAAACATATTTTAACAGGAAAACCGACAGGTGATAAATGCCCAGATTGTAAAAATTTACTTGTTGAAACCGATGAAGGCGCAATACAATGCGATGATCAAAAAAACTGTGGGTATAAAGCGCAAGAATAAAACGCACTTCACGCTTGCGGATTTGTAACAGATTAAAAAGCTACGGTAAACATGTTGACACGCATATAAGGTTATGGTATTATTTAGGTGCGACTGAGAAGTCGTGAACTTATCCCTTACATAGCATGGTGAATAATTTATTTATTCACACATCCCCTTCCTTAATCCGCCGCGAGGCGGATTTTCCCTTTTTATAGGGACTTTTTATTTTGCAACACTCAAGGATATGTTATAATACGGTGTGATAATTGAAAAGTGGTGATACCATGGGATTTATAAAAAGTCTGTTCCAAAGCAAAAAGCAAAAACAAACTGCCCAAAAATATAAAATTGGGATGGAAAAAACACGCCAAAATGTGTTTAACCATCTCAATGATATACTTGAAAGTGGCGCCAAAATCAATGATGATTTGTTTGATGATATTGAAGAGATATTCATCATGGCCGATATGGGTGTTGATGTTGTCGTATCGCTTGTGAATCATCTGCGAGAAACTGTAAAACTCAAAAACATTGATGATGCTGAAGCGCTAAAAGAGATTATTGTTGAAGAAATGTTTAAACGTTATGTTAAAGAAGACATTGTTGACACAAACCTTGACACGGATCATGCCATCTCGGTGCTTTTATTTGTTGGTGTTAATGGTGTGGGTAAAACTACAACCATTGGAAAAGTGGCTGCACTGCTAAAAAATCAAGGCAAAAAAGTGATGATGGTTGCAGGGGACACATTCCGTGCAGGAGCGATTAATCAACTTCGTATTTGGAGTGAACGAGTTGGGTGTGACTTCTATGAAAAAGAACCTGGAAGTGACCCGTCAAGCGTGATGTTTGATGCGATTAATTACGCGAAAAACCATGATGTGGATGTCTTGCTTTGTGATACCGCTGGACGCTTACAAAACAAAACAAACCTAATGAAAGAACTCGAAAAAATACATAAAGTCATTGGCCGAGAAATTGAAGATGCACCGCATGAAACATTGCTCGTGATTGATGCAACCACCGGACAAAATGGTATGAGTCAAGCGAAGATTTTTAATGAAGTGACAAAATTGACTGGTGTTATCTTAACCAAACTCGACGGAACAGCTAAAGGTGGAATTGCTTTAGCCGTTAAAGAAACACTGAATATACCGATTAAAATGATTGGCCTTGGTGAGAAAATCGAAGACCTTGAATACTTTGATATTGAAGAGTATATTTATGGCCTCTTTTCGGATGTGGTATGATGGAAGACTTAAAAAAATACATTGAGGTTAATGAACTCTACAAACATTACCACCCTTTGTTAACGGATAAGCAACGATTACTTATGACCTATTATTATCAAGATGATTATTCGTTAAGTGAAATTGCTGATCTTGAAAATATTAGCCGCAATGCCGTTCATGATCTATTGAAACGTGCGGTAAAAAAACTATACAACTACGAAAGTAAATTGCAACTGCATAACCTTGAACAGAAACGATATAACATTCTTAAGACATTAAAAAAATCAATCACGGATGAATCCGTTCTTGACCAACTTGAAGAACTTGAAAAGGTGGAATAAACATGGCATTTGATCAACTTTCAGATCGTCTACAAATGGCGCTTCGTAGAATGACAGGAAAAGCACGATTAACAGAAAAAGACATCGAAGAAATGATGCGTGAAGTACGCTTGAGTCTGCTTGAAGCAGATGTTAACTTTAAAGTCGTGAAGAGTTTTACAAAAGATGTTAAAGAAAAAGCAATGAATGAAAAAATCCTTAAAGGACTCAACCCAGCTCAGCAAGTCGTTAAAGTCGTTAATGATGAATTGACTGAGTTGTTAGGTGGAAAAACAAGTGCTTTTTCAATAAAAGAACAAGGAATGACAACCGTCATGTTATCCGGTTTACAAGGTTCAGGGAAAACCACAACCGCAGGTAAACTTGCAAATTACATGCGAAAGAAACATGCCGTTAAACCATTGCTTGTCGCACTCGATGTGTATCGCCCAGCAGCGGTAGAACAGCTTGTAACGCTAGGCGAACAACTTAATGTTCCGGTTTTTGAAAAAGGAACCGATGAAAAACCAGAAAACATTGCGAAAGAAGCATTAGATTACGCTAAAGAAAATGATTTAAACTTTATCATCTTTGATACTGCAGGGCGCCTGCATATTGATGATGTTATGATGGATGAACTTGTCCGTATTAAGAACACCATTAGTCCGGATGAAATTCTTTTAGTGCTTGATGCCATGACCGGTCAAGATGCTGTTAGTGTGGCGGATCACTTTCATCAATCATTGAACGTAACTGGAAGCATCATCACAAAACTCGATGGAGATACCCGTGGGGGAGCCGCGCTTTCGCTCCGAAAAATAACTGATGTACCAATAAAATTCATGGGGTTAGGTGAGAAACTCGATGCTTTTGATGTATTTCATCCTGAACGCATGGCAAGCAGAATACTTGGCATGGGTGATGTGTTAACTCTCATTGATAAAGTCACAGAAAACGTTGATGAATCCGACATGATGAACATGATGGAAAAAATGATGTCGGGCAAATTTAATTACAATGACTTTTTAAAACAACTTAAGATGATTAAACGAATGGGATCGCTCGGCGGGTTAATGAAAATGATTCCTGGTGCTGGAAAAATGATGAAAAATGCCAATGTAGACGACAAACAAGTCGTTTATATTGAAGCAATCATTAATTCAATGACCAAAAACGAACGCAAAAAGCCAGACCTCATTGCGAAAAGCAGCAGTCGAAGACGACGTGTTGCAAACGGTTCTGGGCGCCGCGTTGCAGATGTTAACAAACTCATTCAAAATTTAGAACAACAGACCCAGATGTATAAACGTATGTCGAAAATGGACCCCAATCAAATTGATCCAAATAACCCAATGAAAAGCATGCAACCTCAAAAACAAAAACCCAAAAAGGGCAAAGGGAAAAACAAAGGCGGATTCCGATTCT
>SLQR01000074.1 GCA_007131405.1 Candidatus Izemoplasma sp. | reverse complement strand
TTGGCGTTTGCTTCGCTCAGTCTATTTACGCGCGGAACGTTTTTTACGAATGTGTTTGACCCACAAATTTATGGGGCGAATACGATGGCGATTTATTTAGTTATTTTAAATATTATGATTGGGTTTAAAGTTGCCCTAGGTCTTTGGACAATCTTTACAGCCTTTCTTAAGGAGGGAAGATAAATGGATCCGTTACTTACATTTGTCGTTATTTTAATTGGATTTTATGGTCTTTCCACAAGCAAGAACATTATTAAAAGTGTGTTTAGTGTGACGATTATTGAATCAGGCGTTATTTTGCTTTTCTTGAATTTAGGGAATTTAGAAGGTGGCAGTGTGCCGATTGTCGGCGAGGCGTTTACTGGCATTGTCTCTGACCCACTTCCTCAAGCCTTGATGATTACGACCATCGTTATTGGTTCAACGGTGACCGCACTTGCACTGATGCTTTGTATTAAAGTCTTCCATCATTATGGCACCGTTGAATGGCGTGAGATTTTACGCAGAGGGGAAGGGAAATAATGTTTTTAATCCCAGTGTACCTTATTTTTGTTCCCGTTCTTACTGCACTGGTGATTTATGTTTTCAAGAATAAACATATTAATTATTTAGCGTTGGTATCCCAAGTTATCGTGACGGTGTTGCTGGTACTTTATCACAATGAGTTTCAAGGGTCATATGCCGATACATTGTTTGTGTTTGGAAACTGGAGTGAACGGGTAGGAATCAGTCTTGTCAATGACGAGATTAGTGTCTCGTTTATGTTTTTAAGTGTCTTTAGTTGGTGGATGGTGCTAATTTATACGTTTGAAAAAGGCAAACCCAACCACAATTTTTTGTTCTTTTTATTGTTTTTACAAGGGGTCTTTTTAGGGCTACTTCAGACGAATGACCTCTTTAATATGTTTGTGTTTTTGGAGTTAATGACGATCATTGTGACCATTTTGATTGCCTTTAAGAAAACAGGAGATGCGTTCCGTGCCGGGATTTATTATGTGTTGTTAAATACGGCCGGGGTTTTAGCATTCTTAATGGGAATTATTTTTCTTTACAATATTTTTGGGACCATCAATATTTTGGTGATTAGCGAAAATATGCACCTTGTGGGTGATGAAACGGCGGTTAAGTTCAGTTACGTCTTATTGATGTCTGGGATTGCGGTTAAGTCTGCGTTGTTTCCTGTTTTTAGCTGGTTACCGCGAGCACATGGGGTGGCACAAAGTGCGATTAGTGCGCTTTTAAGTGGGTTGATTGTTAAAGGTGGGCTTTATGTCTTTATCCGAATGAACATGATGTTTGCGGATGCCAATTTAAACTACACGGATTTCTTTTATGTCGTGGGAGCGTTAACGGCAGTCGTTGGGGTAATGTTTGCCTTAAGCCAAAAAGACATGAAACAGATTTTAGCGTACCACACGGTGTCACAAATAGGGATCGTGATGATGGGGTTATCAAGTCCGCATGACACGGAAATCTTCTATGGTGGCCTTTTGCATATCTTTAACCACGCGCTCTTTAAGAGTTTGCTTTTCTTAGGGGCTGGGGCGATTATTAAAGTCTATGGCAATAAAAAAGTCGCTGACGTCCGTGGTGTAATGCGGACAATGCCGTTTGTCAGTGCCGTCATGATTATAGGGATGTTGTCGATTACGGGGGCACCATTCTTTAATGGGTTTATTAGTAAAGCGATTATTAAATACGGGATTATGGATAGCGGCATTAAGTATTGGATTTTGTTTGTGGTTAATATTGGGACGGCAACGTCGTTTATTAAGATGAGCCAGATTTTCTTTGGACCGCAGACGATTACGGTGCGTATTAAAAAGCGTATGCAAAATGTATCGATGATGATGCTTGCGCTAGGTTGTGTGTTGCTTGGAAACTTCTATATTCCGATTACTGAAGGGTATTTTGGGTTTGAATTACGTGAGGTAAGTGTAACGACTTGGAAAAACTTCTTTGATTATTTCTTGGCGTTATCGCTCGGGTTTTTGTTTTACCGTTATGTGATTGCGCCGGATTATAAACCTGTTCGGTATATCCGAGGGTACCAGATGTCCTTTGAAGGATCAAACTATGTTTTTGTCATCTTTTTAGTGGTCATGACGCTTTATTTTGTGGTCTTTTAAAAAAACCTTTTGCATTTGCAAATGGTTTTTTTCTTTTAAGGGTTAAAAATAATGGTATAATAGAAACGAAAGGTGGCGATTATATGCGCATTACAGAAGAATCGGTTTTAACGACACAAACGTCTCGATGGATTGCGTTTGGCTTTTTAGCGAATAAATTTATGTTGTTAATGCTTTTGGTGATTATAGCAAGTGGTATTGGGCAGTTTTTTGAACCGGAGTTAGTCTATGTTTTCTATGGTGTTGGTGGACTTTATTTGATTCTTTTCTTAGCCCGTTTATTCGGGATGAAAAAAGAACGTGTCGAAGTGACAAATCAACGGATGATTGTTCGACGCCGTATTGGGTCGATGCGTCGTCAAATCACGATTCCACATAATCACATGGCAATGATTGATGTGAGCCGTGGGAAGATGGGCCGCAGGCTTGGTTTTGGGCATATGGTTGTTTACACGAGTGGCAATAGCCGCGTGAACTTAGAAAGCATGGCAAAAGTCGAAGAGTTGCAAGAGAGTTTGCATTTACAGTTAACGAAACAATGGCGACATGTTGATTAAGACGGAGATAAATTCTCCGTTTTTTTTGGCATAAAAAAAGCAGTTTTTCAACTGCTTTTTAACGGTATTGTTTGGAACGACGCGGACTTTGTTCAAATTCAATGTCGAATTTTGTCAACAATTCTTTGAATTGGTTAATCAGGTCTTCGGTTTTTCCGTTGGCCGATTGATCAATGCGTGTGCCAATTTCATAGTAAGTTTTGCCGCGGTGTGAGATGCGGTCGAAAAAGACTTTTAAATCAAGGTAAAACCCAATCACACGATTCACTTTGATAACATTGACGAGTTTTACATCGTTGTTGTGCATGCTGGTTAGTTCGCCGATTTCGCCTTTTGGTAATTGATTGTTGTAGGCGAGAAGACGCATTTCTTTTTCATCAAGCTTTTCATTGTATTCCAAATAGGTGTCTTTATCAATGGTTGGCACTTTTAAGGTTAGATGATACGAAATATCGCTTTCCTTGACGATGGTACGCAAGCGTAATGTGGCGTCTTTATTGGATAGTTTGCCATTGGGGGTATCAAAATAATAGTTATAATGGAAGTCTTTTTTATCGCTAAATTCAACCATCAAATAATCCATAATGGCGTGGCAATCCGTTTTGCTAAGTTGGTGTCTTAATTCTCGATCGAGAATGCGTTTTTCTTGTACCATGTTTATCCCTCCAAGGTAGTCTATAGACTCATTATACAATAAAAATGAATATTTTTTTAGTGAAGACAATAAAATTATAAAAGTTTTCGTTCTTTGTGTTTTATGATACAATGTGTTTGGAAAAGGGGAGGTGTTAGGCATGGATGATCTTTATTTTTCCCATGTGACGACCGATCGGGTTGATAGTTGGGAAGATGGATTGTACCAAGCTGCCCACGAAGCGTATAGCCGAAAGGTGATTACGGCATTGTATTTAAAAGACGTGGTGGATATGGTGATAGAAGAAGAAGGAAAACTTGTTTTAAATGATGATACGGCGTTATGGCATGCGACGCCAAGTGAACAGGTGCGCAAAAATTATGTCGGGTATATCGGGGTAAAGCAACCCTTTATGTATTACGGTAAACCCATTAAACACGCGTTTGTGTTTGGGGCGCAAACGTATAAAGACCATTTAAGTATGCTAAAGTGGATTACGCAGTTTGTGATGGATGCGTCGGTTAATAAAAAACTGTATCAAGAAATTCCGATGGAAGATTATTTTGAAACAAAACGTCAAGAGGCCTAAAAGCCTCTTTTTTTAGGCTAAAAAAGTGCTTCAATAAAGAAGCACTTAAGGGTGTTATTGTTTCACTTTGTATTTGTAGTCATACATTTTTTTATCGGCTTTTGCCATGGTGTTTTCAGCCGGTGTGTCTTCATTTACGTTTGTATGATCAATGGTTTCAACGCCATACGCAATGGTGAGTTTTGGGTGGTAATCATTTAAAAAAGTATCAAGTTTACGGGCGTGTTCATCTAAAGAAAAATTGGCACTTGAAGGAATGAGTAAAGCAAACTCATCGCCACCAAGACGGTAACTCTTGCCTTGATAACGCTCTACGAGCTCGTTGATGTGCGTTGCGAAGGCTTTAAGGACGATGTCACCGTACTTATGCCCTTTGGTATCGTTAACGGTTTTAAAGTCGTTAAAGTCGATCATGATAAGCGTGTAAGGTTCTTCTTGCACAAAGGCGTAAATGTCTTCAAAAAACTTACGGCGGTTGGGAATGTTGGTTAAGAAATCCTTGGTGCTTAAGTCCTTTAGTTCTTTATTTAGGCGTTTCAGTTCGCTGTTTTTTTGAGCGAGTTCGCGCTGGGTGTTGATCAGTTCGCTATTGAGCTTACTGAGTTCTTCTAAATAGGTTTGATAGTCCGATGAGGTACTCGTTTCCGCGTAGAGTTCACGTATTTTGTTCGCTTGTTTGTGGTATATTTTTACCATCGATTCCAACATCTCAAGTGTGCGTTGGGTCTCATTTAACGCAACGACAATAATCGTGTCTTCGTGTTTGATCATAGAAAGAATTGTAGGGGTGTTTGACGGGTTATCACGGAAGAAAAGTTCACCGCCAAGGCTGTGGCCTTCGCGTAAACATTCTTTTAAGTAACTCAAAAAAGGTGGTTGGGAATCGTCGGTGAGGTATGTTAATAGATTGTTGCCTTCATGAAAAGATAGACTATCCGTTTCGAGAAGACTTACATCGATGATGACGCCTTTTAAATCCAGTTTTACGATAAAATCATTTAACGTTGTTGACAAGGGCTTCACCTTCCTTGACGGCGCCTTCGGCATCGCGCGCAAATCCATCGGCACCAAAGTGTGTGACGGGATCATTCATCTGTGCGATGGCCTGACCACCAATAAGAATTTTAATCGAGGCGAGTTCATTATCGTCTCTTATGACATCAATTAAGGTTTGAAGGGTGGATAAGTGACTCGCAATGGTCACACTTACTGCGATCAAGTCAACCTTTGTGTCTTTTAAGAAATCGATGACGCCGGACGTTGGCATGTTTGCGCCAAGGTAATGGGATTCAAACCCGGAGAGTTCAAAAAAGTCTGCGACCATGCGAATGCCTATTTCATGGAGTTCACTGCCTAAGGCTAAAGCCGCAATTTTTTTGCCGTTTTTTTCCGAAGAAAATATATAAGGGTAAAGTTCAGTTAAAACATACTGGGTAATCACGGTCGCCATGTGTTCATCCGCAACGTTAATCTTACGCGCTTGCCATAGTCGACCGACTTCAATCATCGAAGACTGGATAATCTCGAGATAGATTTTTTTCAGCTCGGTGCCTGAATCAAGCAACGCATGAATGTACTGGCTAGCTTGTTGGCGGTTTTTATCAAGGATTGCGTCTAAAAAAGGTTTTGCGAGTGCATCAAGCGGTTTTATGTTATCTTTATTGTTTGCGATATAAGCCGCAACATCTTCTTTTGAAAGCGACATTAGAAGGTTTTTCTCTTCTGTGCTTAAATAAGGCCTTAATGCAGTCTTTAATGCATCAAACATCGCAAAAAGGATCGGTGGCTTAATGCCGTAAGGTTCGAGTGTGTCAATAAGCCAGCGATAGTAGTTTTTTAGTATGGTTAGATCGTTTGCTTTAAGACTTTCTATCGTAAAATCAATGGTGTAGCCAATGTCTTCGCGTGATTTTTTTAGGTAATAATCACCGCGTGTATGGGCACTAGGGTCAATCGTGTCTAAGACCGATTGAATGAGTGTTGCTTTATCTTGATTAATCGATGATTTCATTAGATCACCTCTTTTATAATTATACCATTATAGGACAAAAATGCATAAAGACTCGATAAAGGTTTACACGGGATTAATTTGAACGCTTAAAGAGGTAATTATAAAAAAGAGGATATCTTTTTAAAGTTAACCTGGAACTCGGTATTATTATGATGGATAGGAGTGGATTAGATGAAAAAAATTGATGCAAATCAATCAGTCTATCAGTTAGTGAAAGACCACCCAGCTATTCGCGAGATTCTCGTGGAACTTGGGTTTGATAAAATAATTAAAGGTGGCATGCTTGAAAGCGTTGGCCGCTTTATGACCTTGAAAAAAGGAATTAATCATAAAAAGAAAGATGCACAAGCGATAAAACAAGCTTTTAACGCTGAAGGCTATGATGTGGAGGGGTTATCATGAGTGAACTTATAAATAACCAAAAGCAAAAAAGACAAGCACTGCTTCAGCGCTTAATTAAAGATCTCCATGCTGGGAAAGATCCTGAGGCGGTTAAAAAAGAATTTAAAGAACACTTTGCGGATGTGACAACCAGTGAGATATCCGAGATGGAACAGACCTTAATTAAAGAGGGGTTACCCGTTGAAGAAGTGCAACGTTTATGCAATGTACATGCGTCCATAGTGGGCACAAGCATTGCCGATTTACATAAACACGGTGAAGTTGAAACATTAGGGCATCCGCTCAATGTGTTAAAAGAAGAGAATGCCCGCATTGAAATGGTGATTGAAGAAGAGGTCAAACCGTTTTTAGTGGCTGAGGGGAATATGCCCCTTTTAATGTTGCGTGTTGGGTTAGATCGTTTAAACGAGATACATAAGCACTATGCCCGTAAAGAACAACTCTTTTTCCCGTATTTAGAACGCAAAGGCATCACCGGACCACCCCAAGTGATGTGGGGCGTTGACGATGAGATTCGCGCGATGGTAAAAGCAGTCCGTGAAACGTTGAATAAACCCGATATTACCATTAAAGACGTTAAAGAAGATGTCGAGAAACTTATTCACGAAGTCAATGAGATGATTTTTAAAGAAAACAACATTTTAATTCCATTGCTTGCTGAAGAACTTAATTTACTGAATTTTATTAAGATTTCTGAAGCAAGCGATGAAGTGGGTTACTTTTTAGAAGCGCCTAATGTTAAATGGCATATTGATCCAAGCGCTGAGGCAACACCTGAATCGTCTGAAGAAACACCGTCAACGGATGCTGTGCAGTTTGACGCAGGGGAATTAGTCCCTGAAGAACTGAATGCGATTTTAAATGTTTTGCCACTTGATATGACGTTTGTCGATAAGGACGGCCATGTGAAATATTTCACGCAAGGCAAAGAACGGGTCTTTGATCGTCCCAAAACCATTTTAGGACGCCATGTAAATATGTGCCACCCACCCTCAAGCGTGCATATTGTTGAGAAGATTGTTGAAAATTTTGAAAGTGGCCGCAAGGATCATGAAGATTTTTGGATTCAAATGCGTGGTCAGTTTATTCATATCCGTTATTTTGCGGTTCGCAATAAAGCGGGTGAGTTTTTAGGCACCTTAGAATTTACCCAAGATATTACTCCAATACGTGCCTTAGAAGGCGAGAAGCGCTTACTAGATGATGATCATTAAAGTTCTTTATGTCTTTTTAGGCACGCTGACTTTTGGGCTTGGGATCCTTGGTATCGTGTTGCCACTTTTACCGACAACACCGATGCTGCTTTTAACCACGTATTTTTATGCCAAAGGGTCAACGCGTTTTCATCAGTGGTTTATTGCGACCAGACTGTATAAGCGTTTCTTACAAGACTTTGCGGAAAACCGTGCGATGACACTTAAACAAAAGCTACGATTGTTGTTGTTTGTTGATTTTATGCTTTTGTTTCCCTTTTTTACATTAACATTTTGGTGGGCAAAACCACTAATCATTATCTTGGTCATTGGGAAATACACCTACTTCTTTACCGCCGTAAAAACAATCAGGGTCGTTTGACCCTTTTTTTCTTGAGATTGTGAGGGTTTTTCGCTAAAATAAAACTCTAGAGGTGATGACATGGTTAGTCAAAAAGAATGTGTAACCATCTGGGAGGTATTCCAAACAGCGTCAAGAAAACCACGTGCTAGTTTACTCTTTATTTGGCTTATTTTAAGTGTGGTTTTGATGTTTGCAACCATTAATATCTTTCATTATTACGATGTTTTTGAAACCCGTCGCATTGGGTTTTATGATTACGTTGTTTGGGCTATCACGTTAGGATTTTTAAGCATGGGTTTACTCATCTTTTTTCTTTGGCGACCATTTAGCGCAACGTATCGTGTTTTGTTTCACGATATTTTTATGCAAATCCATCGTCAAGAAGCACTGAGTGTAAGGTATGAAGCAAAACCAAAAGAAGATCGGAAACTCAATAAGCGGTCGGGGTTATTTCAACGCCACGCATCCATGCATCATAAACGTCGCATGAACGTTGAAACAAACGACCACAAAAAAGTGACCTATTACGATACCCGTTTAATTGTTTCTTCGGGAAAAAGTGCACACACAATCTTTCAAGGTCTTTATTATGTGATGCCGTATGAATCCCAAGCGATTTATCAGATCCGCACCAAAGGCAAACCGCATTTTAAAGGGACAAAGTTTGCTAAAGTGTTAAAAGATTCCCGTCTCACCGTTTGGGTTCCACATAATAAAACCGTGACGTCTTTGATGAAAACGCATCTGAAAGCAATGAAAAATATCACTGAAGATACTGCAATCAAGCAAGCTTATCTCGCGGTTTTACACGATGAGATTCATCTGGCTATTGATTATAGCGCTCGACCAAAAAGACAAAAAAACCTCTCGTGTGACACCATTAATGAACTGTATCGGTATTTTATGGATGAAATCCATTTACCAATGCCGCTGCTTGAAGACGCAAGTGATCCTTTTGCGGAATTTGATTAAAAAAATGTGTTCTCAGTTTAAACTGAAAACACATTTTTAAATTAAGTATAATCGCGTAACAAATGCACATAGGTATCTTTGTTTGCTTTAATGGCTTCAATGTCTTCATCGCTAAGTTCACGAACGATTTTCATGGGGTTGCCAACGACGAGTGATTTTGCGGGTATTTTTTTGCCTGGTGGGACAACCGCGCCAGCGGCGATTAAGGCATTTTTGCCAATCACGGCTTGGTCTAAAATAATGCTGCCCATCCCGATTAAAGCTTCATCTTCGACGGTGGCCGCATGAATAATGGCCGCATGACCGACGGTGACGTCACGTCCGATGATGGTTGGCATGTCGGTATTGGTGTGAATGATGGTGCCATCTTGGATGTTGGTGTTGTCACCAATAACAACTTTATCCATGTCTCCGCGAATCACGGCATTAAACCAAACGCTGACGTTTTTGCCGATGGAGACATCGCCAATGACTTGAGCGCCTTCAAAGACATGCGATGTTTGATCTAGGCTGGGATGTTTATCTTTATAGTTATGAATCATGGTATCACCTCTTGTGCTTATTATAGCGTATTAGGGCATTAAAGTCATCGTTAATACAAAGTAGATATTTTGGTTTTAATCGCATAAAAAAAAGAGTAAAATAAAAAGTGAGTAGTGACCAAATGGACTCGTTATTATTGCTTGTTGGTTTCACATAAAGCCTTTCGTCTAACAATGGAGCATGGTTCTTTTCGTTAACACGCTGTTGCGGATCTATGGTGGTTATCGAACCGACATTAAAGGGGTAAAGTCCATTAACCACATGAAGGATTAATATGCTATAATAGGGTATGAAAAGAGGGATTCTTATGCGCTGTTCAAACTGTAACCATAAAGTAACCGATCTAACGCTAAGGTACTGCATAAATTGTGGGCATATTCATCCACCAAGCAAAATCCGACGCTCTCCAAATGTTCGAGCCCGAAAAATAACGTGTGAATACTGCAATGAGGAAACACGGATCGATTCAAGGTACTGTGAACATTGTGGTGCCGATACGGGGGTTAAAAGCCATGTTTCAAACAAAGTTGAAGTTGAGCAGTATGTTGCCCGTGATCAGCCAACAGAAGTGGAAACGTATAAAGCGCCGACTTCACCAAGTTCGAGGTTAGTGGCAATTCTTTTAGCGCTTTTTCTGGGTATTTTTGGAATCCATTCCTTTTATTTAGGGAACTACTCAAAAGGGATGCGTCAATTGATTATGGGGTTTGTTGGCTTGGTCATTCATCCCATCCTTTTTGTTGTTTATGCTTGGATACTCTATGATATCATTCGTCTTGCCACAGGCCAAATTAATTACGATTATTACGACCGTCGCTTAAGACCATAAAGGAGAGACCATCATGATTTTACATTTACTCTTACTGATTGCGATTGGCGGACTGATTGGGTATTTGACAAACAAAGTTGCGGTTCGCATGTTGTTTCGTCCAATCAAACCACGCCGTATTCTATTCATTAAAGTCCAAGGCTTACTTCCAAAACGCAAAGCCTTAATCGCTGAATCACTCGGCATCACCATTGAAGAAGCCTTTTTAAGTAAAGACGATATTTTTGCCTCACTCTTAACCGATGATGCACGCAACGATTTAAAAGCGTTGCTTAAAACCGAATTGACACAGAAAATTAATAAAGTGATTCCGTCGATGTTTAAAAGCATGTTAGGCCCAAACATCGATACGATGATTCATCAGTTCATCGACACCGAAGGCGATAAATTGATTGAGAAGCTCTTTTATTCGCTTCAAGAACACGGCACGAAGAATTTAGATATTCCAACCATGGTAAAAGAAAAAGTCGATGAGATGGATTTTATCGCCTTTGAACGTATTGTCTTAAACGTGGTTAAAAAAGAACTGCGTTACATTGAAGTTGTTGGGTTAATCTTAGGGATGATCATTGGGTTTTTCCAATTTATGGTGGTGTACTTTCTCTAACGAAGGGGTGAGCAACACATGAAGTTTATTCACACAGGGGATTTTCATATAGGCGCAACGCTCTCCAAAGCGTCTTTTGCGCGTAAAGAAGATTTAATAAAGCGCCGAAGAGAAATCGAGGGCGCTTTTGAACGTTTGCTTGATGCGATACAAGAACGTGATGTTGAGTATTTGTTTATCACAGGCGATCTCTTTGACCATGCGCAAGTCGCTTTGTCCAAAATTGATCACTTCTTTAACCGGTTAGCGTCGTGTAAAGCTGAAGTTTTTATTGTCATTGGAAACCATGACACCTTTTTGCATAACCAAGCGTACGCGCACATTCGTGACCTTAAAAACATCCATTTTCTCGATGCCCAAACCGATTGTGTAAAACACGATGACGTTCACGTGTATGGTTTGAGCACACGGGACTTTGATGAAAGCAAACTGATGACAATGAACGCCCACCTTGATGAAACAAAAATCAATGTGCTTTGTTTGCATGGAGATGTCTTTAACAAACAAGATGACCACTATTTAACCGATGTAAAGACACTGGCTTCCTTACATTTTGATTACATTGCTTTAGGGCATATTCACAAACATGAATTTTTACACCCCCACATTGCCTATTCCGGCAATCTTGAACCGCTTGATTTTTCTGAGACAGCGCCACGTGGGTATATTGAAGGTACCCTTGGAAAACCAATTAAAGCACGTTTTGTGGAGTTTGCGAAACGCCGTTTTATGGTTAAATCATTAACGCTTACCAAAGACGATACCTACTATACCCTTGAAAAGAAACTGCAAGCCTTGTTCACGGAAGAAGAACGCACCACCCACTTCACCCGCGTGATATTAACGGGCACCATGAGTCGAGACATTAAACTTACTGATAGCGATATAGACAACTTAAAAGAGCCTTTTTACGCGCTTGACATCAACGATGAAACCAAGCATGATCTCAATTTAACGCAACTAAAAAAAGACTATAAAGACACCATCATTGACCACCTTATCACAGCCTATCAAGACGATTTGCACGATGAAGAAAGTCTCTTGCTGGCCCTTGATGCGCTCTTAAGCAGTGAAGGAGGGTCACGATGAAAATAAAGACCTTAACCATTCATGGCTTTGGCCAGTTTGTGAACCGGACCTTTGAATTTAACGACGGCTTAAATCTAATCCATGGCTTAAATGAATCGGGGAAAACCACGATACACGCGTTTATTGAAGCTATGTTTTACGGGTTTATAAACCCGAGCATTAAAGTCAAAAAAACCTTAGATATTTACGACCGTTATGAACCAAAACACAGCGATACCTACGGCGGAAGCATGGTCATTGAACACGAGGGTAAAGACTACCGCATCGAACGCAACTTAAAAAAACGCAACCGCGACCCCTTACGTGTGATTAACGAAAAAACTGGCGTGGATATTACCGATACGCTTGATATCGATCCGGTCGCAAAAACCGCCGATGTCGCAGCGTTTGTCAATATCCCTTATACGCTTTATCAAAATACCTTAAGCATTCGTCAACTCGAACTTGAAACCGAAGCAAGTGTTGGCGATATTTTGATGAGCCGCTTAAGCAATATGCTTCAAACAAAAACCGAAACGATTTCACCAGAAACAGCGCGAGATATCCTCAAAAAAGATCTCGATGCAATTGGTTCAGAACGCGCCTCAACCAAACCGTATGCACAAACCTTAAGCACGCTTGAAGCGTTAAAAAAAGAACAGCGCGTTATCGAAAAAACCCATGCGCTATTGTTAGAAGATAAGGCAATACTCGAAACCAAAAAGCGTGAACAAATAACCTTAGAAGAAAGTCTAGACAGTCACAAGCAGATGCTTGCAAAAAAAGAAAACAGTCTAAAACGAAACCGCTTTGACACCATCCAAAAACTCATTCAAGAAAAGAACCAACTCGAAACCAAACACGAAGCGCTAAAAGAAGTTCAAGACTTTAACCCTCAAGACGTTGAGCGTTTCTACGTTGCCAGTGAACGCCTAACAACCTACAAAGAAACCAAGCAAAGCCTTGACCATAAATACACTCAACTGGCTGCAGACGTGAATGAAACAGCGAAGGTTCAAACACCACCCGCGTATTCTTACCAAGCCATTCTTCACGATCTAAAAGCACTTAAGACACTTAATGAACTCTTTGACGAACCTATGTACAAAACAACAAAACAAACCATTGACCGTTTAAAACATAAACACGCCCAATGGAGCAAGAAGGACAAAAACATCTCAAAGACTAGACAATGGGCAAAAAAACACTGGTATATCTTGCTTTTGCCTTTAATTTTCATGCTATTTGCATTACCAATTAAATGGTGGCGCATGAAAAAACGTCAAAAATATGAGCACTTGCTTGCGTTTGCGCAAGCTCAAGAGCGAACCTTAGAAGCCCCAAAAATCTTAAGTGAAACACTGCTAAAAAAACATGGTATCAACGACATGACTACATTCGAGTTCACCTACATCGATCAAGCCCGTGAACAAGAAACTATTAAGAAACACCATGAACAAAAAGTCCGTGAACTCAAGACGTTAAAGCAAGAAATAAATCGTGTTAACGATCAGATTAATCATGAAAATAAAGTCATAAACACCATCAAAGAAACATACGATGTTTTAACCTATGACGATTTAAAAGCAATACGTGATAAATACCATCAGTATCAAAAACTCACAAGTGAAATAAAAACGTATGAGACACGCATCAAAGACTATTTAGGCACCACAACCTTAACCACACTTGAATCAAGCATTGATTTTGATCTTGAACGCATTGATACGACGGACATTGATGCACTTCGTCAAGAAGTCGATGATTTACGCAAAAAACTGAATCATCATAAACTAAATACGCAAACACTAAAACAAACCATCGACACAAAAGAACAAAGCATGCGCCCACTCGAAGATGTCTTATTCGACATTGAATCCCTCGATGAAAAACGTAAGCGCCTCGAATCAAAGCGTACCACGATAGAACGCGCACTGGAGCGTATTGATCAAGCGGTGGAGAAAATAGAGGAAAACTTTGCGCCAAAATTATCCGAATCAATCGGCCATTACTTAACGACATTCACCAGTGAGCGCTACAGAGACATTCGCGTGTCAAAAGCCCTTGATTTTAAAGTCTTTGACCAACGTTATAACCGTTTAGAATCAAAGATGCACTTTTCACGGGGGACGATCGACCAAGTGTATTTTGCGATGCGTCTTGGCATGCTAGATAGCTTAAATCAAAAAAGTGCCCCACTTTTACTTGATGATGCTTTTGTGTCGTATGATGACGAACGGCTTAATCATGTTTTAACCGTGTTAGATACGATGCAAAACGAACGACAAATACTGCTTTTTAGTTGCCAAAGCCGCGAGGCAGCGACCCTCGATGCTTTACGCATTACCTACCACAAAGAAACGTTGAACTCTAACGTATAAACCCGTGAAATTCACGGGTTTTATGATACACTATTAAGTGAAAAGAGGTGTTTTTATGAAAGCCGATCTCCATATGCACACAACTGAATCCGATGGCCGATTAACCCGTGAACAATTATTTAAACACGCTAAAAAACGTGGGGTTGACATGATCGCGATCACCGATCATGATACCTGTAAGCACGTTGATGATAATTACCGTTTAGCTAATAAATACGGGGTTAACTATATCCCTGGCATTGAACTCTCAACGATTTATAAAGGCAAAAACGTTCATATTCTTGGCTATTTTCGTGATGATAGCTACGCGTCTGAAGGCATGCTAAAGTATTACCGCTTTATCAAAGAAGGTCGCGAAAACCGCGCCAAACAATTCATTAAAAACTTGAAAAAACACTACGACATTGAGATTGTCTATCAAGACCTACTTGACGTCTCACATGGCATCATCGCCAGACCCCATATCGCAAAAGCAATCATCAAACACTATCCAAAGTACACGCACAATGAGGTCTTTGATAAATTTTTAGGCGATCACACCGAAGCCTTTGTGCCGAGTACAGAATTAAGCACAAAAGAAGGCATTGAGTTGTTAAGACGTCATAACGCAGTGATTATCCTAGCTCATCCGATTTTATTAAAAAAGCACATTCATGACGATGTGCTTGCTTATGATTACGATGGCATCGAAGCAATTTATGGCCTGCACGACACCGACGAAATGATTAAATATAAAGCGATTGCTGAAGAGCGGAACTGGCTCATCACCGCCGGCAGTGATTACCACGGCATTCCAAACGACACGAAACATCGAGACGTTGGGGATGTAACGCTTCAAGGAGACGATCTAAACCGTTTCTTAGAAGCTTTAAACGAAAAATAAAAGGATGCACAATTTTGTGCATCCTTTTTATGTGTTTATAGAAAATGGTTATACGTTAAGATAAAAAGAATAAGCGTTATGCCATTGGCTAAAAAGTTTACCATGCTGTTATTTAACCAAGGCAAGCCCGAGTGTCGAACAAAGCCAGGTTCTTTTTTTTCACTGAGGACATCACCGAGCTTGTATTTCACTTGGATCGTTCCAAGCATGCTATCAATGATGCTACCAAGAAAAGCAAACGCGGTCATCGTTAAAATAAGCGTAAAATCGTTTAACACCAAACACGCAAAGAAACTAAATATAAACGCAGCGAATACACTTGCAAAAACACCTAAAAGCGTTACCCCACCGCTTAAGCCCGTTGACATAATCTGATAAGTAAAGATATTGCGGGGGTTTCGTTTAGACAACCTGCCAATTTCACTGCTCCACGTATCAGTTGCGCTAATGGCAATGGATAAAAAGATGAGCACGTAATAAATGGTATCGCCTTCAACGTAATAAAAAAACGCAAAAAGAGCGGCTAAACTTCCGTTTGCTAAAACTTGGAAACCATTGCGGTTTGACGGTTTTTTATCCGCCGAAAATTTGCTAATTAAGGACGTTGATAGGAAAAAAAGAATCAGCGCACTAAACGCAAATAAACCCGCGCCAGCGTACACGGTTGTACCTAATATAATTGCCATGATCACGCCAGATTCACTTAAACTTTTTTTGGCGTAAGCGAGAACAGCAATCACGGCACTTAACGCAAAGCCAATCAACACACTAATCATAGTAAAAGCACCCCAATCAAGAAGATAAGCAGTGGCACACTTAAATTATCAAGGCCACGTGGTGTTAAGAGTTCAACCACGGCTGCAAGTAAAGCAATTAAGATCATGAGTGGCCAAAACGCTGGAAACAAGATAAGTCCAATAATCAACGTTACCACAAACATGGTGGTAGTCCCAGCAAGGCTTTTGTTGTGGTAGAGTTTTTTGCTTTTAACGGCCTTGCCAATCACGGCGCTTAACCCATCACCATAGCCCATCGCTAAAATAGCGAGTGCACCAATATAGGTTAAATCATGATAAAAGGCAATCAAGGTAATCAAAGACAAACTCACCGCATAATAGACGGTCCCAAGATCGCTTGGTGAACGCTCATCACGTTCCATGGCTTTGACCAAATTTAATCGGTAAGACAGATAGTTTAAGCCAATAAACGTAAGCGGTGGAATAATCGCCAAGTAATAGGTTGTTGAATCAAATAAAAACATCGCAAGAATCCACCAATTGGACACGCCAATATGGATGAATTTGCGACTCCCTTCATCGTTTAACAGATTGATTTTGTCAAGCACCGTTGCCACACCCATCACTAAGAAAACAGAGCCATAAGCAATAAGTAAAGCAAGGAAAGGACTCATTAAATGAGCCCTCGTTGCTTAAGTTCTTTGTGAGCGCCACGTACAAGGAAGAATTTTTTAAGTTTTCCAACGGAGTGACGCTTATTGATGTTGGTGTAATCTTTCCTTTGAATTTTATCCATGATGCTTTCGTAAAACTTCGCCGCAATAAAGGTAGGTTCAATGGCATCTTTATCAAAGAGATCCGCGTTATCGTAAAAATACTGATACTTCTCACGTGCTTTTTCAATAAAGTACTCCATCATCCCACGCCATTCAGCGGTTACTAGTCCAGTGCGTGTAATTTCAATTTGCAGTTGGTGTTGGTCAATAACATCGGTTGGAAAATAGACACGGTCTTTCATAAAGTCTTCACGTGCATCGCGTAAGATGTTTGTGATTTGCATCCCTTTCCCAAGTTCAACGGCAACGTCTTTTAATTTTTTCGCTTTGTTGGTTTTAAGGGTTTCGCTTGCAAGCACAGGCAAAAGCATTAAACCAACGGTTCCCGCTACCTTATAACAATACTGATCAAACTGTTCTTCCGTTTCAATGGGTTTGTTGTAATAATCATCGCGCATCCCATCGAGCAGATCAAGGTACGGATCGATTGGTGACGGGAATTTTTGAATCGTGTCGTGAAGTGCTTCAAACAGTAAGTCTTTGGGCACATCACCTTCAAAGGTCGCTTTCACTTTGTTTTTGAGTTCGTTGATTTTTTCAAGATCATTGTGTTCATCAATCGCATCATCGGCGGTACGGCAAAAAGCGTAGATTGCGTAGACCGCGTTTGCTTTGTCTGGTTCTAACTGGCTAAAGGCTCGATAGAAACTGTCACTGCTTTCTTTAATAAGTGTTTCACAATACTCATATTTTTCCATAATTTTAACCCCACTTTATTTGTCACTTTATTATAACGAATAAACTGCTCATTGTAAATGAAGCCACGCCTAAAAGGTTGGTTTTATTGTTTGTTTACTTTAAAGAGGCTTTTTTGTACAATAAAGTTACGCCAAAAGAATGCGATACAATGAAAAATTTAGTTAATTTCGAGTAAGAATTTGGCGCACTGATCACTCAAAGAAGAGACATGAAAGTGTTATAACCGTGTTTTTTAAAAACTTCACGTATAATGAATTTAGGTGATAACGATGAAAAAACTGCTTATACTTATGATGATGGTCGTAACCTCGCTTGCCCTAAGTGGATGCGATTATTTTGTTACGTCTTCAACTCAGGAACCCTCTGACCTTCAAGCCAACATCATCGAAAGTCGAGACGTTATTCGTGAGTCCAGTGTTCGTATTCAAGTTACAGCTTATCGTGATGGTCTCGTTCAAGGGGTTGCCTTTGAATCCCAAGGAAGCGGCGTTATTTACGTGGCAGATGAGGAATACTATTACATTTTAACGAATTTTCATGTGGTGCATGCAGAAG
>SLQR01000028.1 GCA_007131405.1 Candidatus Izemoplasma sp. | reverse complement strand
TTTCGATGACCCCACTACCATTTTTTATTATCATCTTTACCGCAGCCATTGCGCGTATGAAATTTTTATTGTATATCACCGCGGTCTTTTTCTCACGTGGTGTGCGTTTCTTTATTACAACCTACATTCTTCATCGTTTCTCTGAAGTCAGCCCAGGGATGCTTGTGTTGGTTTTATTCTTAGTAGCCTTGCCAATGGCGCTTATGTTTATGCTTTTTCAACGTTTATTGCTTAAGTACGTTGAAAGCCGTTCTGAAACAACGTAGAAATAGAATGAAATCCATGCGTATTTAAGTATGCTTACGATTGACAAAAGCAAGAAATATGATACTATATAATAGCGTTCAAAACGGTCCCGTAGCCAAGTGGCTAAGGCAATGGACTGCAACTCCGTGATCACCGGTTCAAATCCGGTCGGGACCTCCATTTATTAAATAAGTAGACTCTCTATACATTGAGGGTCTTTTTTTGTTTGACAATTTTAAAATGTGTTGTTATTGTATAGATAGAAATCGATATAGATGGTTGTCTATGAAGGAGTGTGGTTATGGATAGTGTTGAAATTGAGAAGTATTTGAAGATTGTTGGGGATAAAACACGTTTACATATTCTAAAGTTAATCTATCAAGGAGAAGTGTGTGGGTGTGAGTTGATCCATGGTTTGGATGTGAGTCAGCCGACGCTTTCGCATCATTTGAAAGTGTTAAGTGAAGCGGGATTTATTAAGGGAATCAAAGAGAAGAATCGTGTTAATTATACGGTGGATATAAAAAGGGTCGATACGCTTTTCAAGGCATTGAAAGCATTTATTACGGAAGATATAAAGACATGTTAGGAGTGTTTTTATGAAGTCATTTGAAAAGTACTTGACGTTAGTCGTGTTAGGATGCATGGTTGTTGGGGTGTTGATTGGACAGTATGTAACGGTGATTCCGGATTTATTGAATCAGTTAACGGTTGCGGAGATTAGTTTGCCGATTGCAGTCCTTATTTGGTTAATGATCTTTCCGATGATGTTAAAGGTTGATTTTAGTTCAGTGAAGAATATTCGTAATAACCCTAGGGGATTATATTTAACGTGGACAGCCAACTGGTTGATTAAACCGTTTAGTATGTTTGCCATTGCGAGTTTATTCTTTTTGGTGATTTATCGCAATCTAATTCCTGCGGATTTAGCCAATGATTATTTAGCTGGTGCGATTATTTTAGGGGCTGCACCATGTACGGCGATGGTCTTTGTGTGGAGTCAATTAACAAAAGGTGATGCGGCCTATACACTTGTGCAGGTGGCGACGAACAACTTAATCTTGCTTGTTTTATTTGTGCCGATTGTTGGGTTGTTGCTTGGGGTTGGTGGCTTTGCGATTCCATGGTTGACACTCTTTTTATCGGTAGTTCTCTTCGTGGTGG
Source organism: Candidatus Izemoplasma sp. (assembly GCA_007131405.1). Lineage (GTDB taxonomy): Bacteria > Bacillota_I > Bacilli_A > Izemoplasmatales > Izemoplasmataceae > SLQR01. The sequence goes on along the minus strand of SLQR01000028.1, from coordinate 16,777 downwards.
TTCCTTTGACCGCTGCGAGCATAACACGAACGATGATTATTGTTCATAAGGGCATGGATTACTTGGATGAAAAAGTGATTCCACGTTTTTCAAAAATCACAATGATTGGGTTATTGTTGACGCTGGTGTTAATTTTTAGTTTGCAAAGTGATCTGATTTTAGAAAACCCAGGTCATATTGTTTTGATTAGTGTGCCACTTATTATTCAGACATTCTTTATCTTTGCGATTACTTACTATGCGGCGAAAAAGTTACGTCTAAAACATGATATTGCAGCACCTGCTGGGTTTATTGGCGCAAGCAATTTCTTTGAACTTGCCGTTGCGGTCGCGATTGCACTTTTCCCTTTAAGTCCAGGGGTTGCACTAGCGACGATTGTTGGAGTTTTGGTTGAAGTCCCTGTTATGCTATTTTTAGTTAAAGTGGCTAATAAAACAAAAGGTTGGTTTAAAAAAGGAGAGCTAAGTCATGGATAAAATTAAAGTGGCGTTTGTGTGTGTGCACAACAGTTGCCGTTCACAGATAGCTGAGGCCATTGCGAAGGTAAAACATCACGACTTTTTTGACGCTTACAGTGGTGGGACAGAAACGAAACCAGAAATTAATCAAGATGCCGTACGTATTATTAAAGAACGTTATGGTATTGATATGAATAAAACGCAATCCTCAAAATTGATTGGTGAGTTGCCGAATGATCTCGATGTACTCATTACGATGGGCTGCAATGTTGAATGTCCGTATCTTCCATGTAAGTATCGGGAAGATTGGGGACTTGATGACCCAAGTGGGTTAGACGATGAAGCGTTTTATGAAACCGAGCGTTTAATTGATGAAAAACTTGCGTCATTAAGAAAACGCATTGAAAATGGCACTATTCAGTTAAAATAACCTCACTTGAGGTTATTTTTTTTCATCGCCATGATACAATAAGAGAGAATGGAGGAATGAAGATGAATTACAACGATTATAGCGATGAAACCAATCCAGTGGTTACGATGACGGTCAAAGGGTATGGAACCATAAAAATTGAATTGTTTCCTAAGCTTGCGAGCAACACCGTCAACAACATGATTGATTTAATTAATAAAGGATTTTATAACGGACTTACCTTTCACCGTGTCATTGAAGGCTTTATGATTCAAGGTGGTGCTGGTGAAGACACCAAATGCAAAATAAAAGGGGAATTTAAAAGCAATGGTGTGGCGAATGATCTCGTGCACTCACCAGGCGTAATTTCGATGGCGCGTACCGCCGATCCAAACTCAGCCACAAGCCAATTTTTTATTATGCATAAAGCATCTCCACATCTCGATGGAGCCTATGCAGGATTTGGTGTTGTCATTGAAGGCATGGAAGTAGTTGAGAAGATTGCAACCACTAAAACAGACCATCAAGATGCACCACGTGAACAAGTAGTCATGGAATCGGTCGATGTCGATACAAAAGGAATAAACTACGATAAACCAAATTGTCTTTAAGCTCACTGAAGTGAGCTTTTTTATGTGCCACCAATACACTCTTTGTTTATCAACAGCGTGTCGCGTGGTATAATAAGAAAAAGTGCTAGGAGGGATGGCATGAAAACACAGTCGGTTTATGTCAAGGGAACAAACGAAGCAAAGATTCACGTTCAAACCTTTACTCCGATGGGGAAAAGTCACGGTGTCTTGCATATTCTTCACGGGATGGGCGAACATGCAAATCGGTATAAACCGTTTGCGGAGTATTTAACCAGTTCAGGTTTTGTGGTGGTTGTGCACTCGCATCGCGGGCACGGTCAAAGTTTAAAAGAAGGTCAAAAGGTTGGTATTTTGGATAAAACGGATTATCTCTTTGCGATGGTTGAGGATGTTGGATTAATTGAAGATTATATCCGTACCAAATTTCCGGATTTGCCTATTTATATGCTTGGGCATAGTATGGGTTCAATGATCTTAAGAGCGTACCTTGCAAAACACGAAAGTAGGATTAAGAAAGCAATTTTCACGGGGACACTTCCAGTCTTTCCTTCAGTATATGTAAAGTTTATGCGTTTTCTCGCTTGGTTTTTAGGGCTTTTTCGTTCCAATAAAAAACGACATAAACTACTTGCAAAACTCTTGAATACAGGCATGAACAAACATATAAAACATCCTGAGACGACGTTTGATTGGTTAAGCCACGATCATGATGTAGTCATGCGTTACATCGATGATCCGTTGTCAGGGTTTGAATACAATAAACGTTTTTATCGTTCGTTCTTTGCGCTTATTTCGTTTTTGAATCGTTTTAAGTTTCGTCGCATTAAAATACCTATTCTCATGGTTTCAGGTGAAGAGGACCCGTTGAATTATAAGAATAAGGCACTCGACAGTGTCTCGAAAATGTACAAGAAGAAACAAGAAACGATTGATTTAACGATTGAACATGTGCCTCGAGCACGTCATGAAGTGTTAAATGAAATCGATAAAGAGAAGACTTATGAGTACTTAAAAAAATGGCTTAATGCCTAAGGAGGAAAACGATGACAAGCGTACTTATTCCGAAATCAAATCTCAAAGTCTTAGGTCGCGTTTTCCGAATGCACCGCATTCATAAAGGGTATTCCATTCGAGGAATAGCACGAAGTGAAAATATTTCACACACAGTGATTAGCGATATTGAAAATGGGAAAGTGTACCCAAACATTGACACACTCGTGAGTCTTTTTAAGCATGTCGGTGTGGAATTGTGGGCCGATGAAGAAGATTTATTCGCTGTTTATGAAGATCTAAACCTTTTAAATGAAACGGTTTATTACCGTGAAGATGATTACGCAAAAAATATCTATGCGCGTCTTGAAGAAAAACACGATAAATTATTTTATTCGCTTTTAATGGTGGATTACACGCTTGCTCGTTGTCTATACAAATCGGTTTACTTACAGGATTATGATAACGAGCAACTAAACCGTTTAGAACATTTCTATAAGCATTTCTCAACGGAACAAAAAGAAAAGTTCAATCTGATAAAGGGCACGAATTTATTTCGCGTGTATAAACCTCAAGAAGCTATTAACTACCTTAAAAGAAACTTAGAACTGAATGGAAATCAAAAAGCCGTTGCCATTTCTTTGTCGTATATTTCTGAATCGTATAAGCATTTGTTTCATGCGTATAACGCCATTGATTATGGAAAACAAGCGTCTGAAAAACACGGAGCCAATGCCAACTTAGTGCGCAAAATTCGTTCCGATGCTGTGGTCATTGATATGCTTATTGATATGGAGCGCTTTGAAGAGGCGCAACAGCTTTTAAACAGTTTAACATTAACCATTGATGAAACAGAATTGGAAATGACACCAACACGACGCTATTTTGATTTCTTAAAGCCATACATGCTTTTTCGTCAAGGAAAGCCAAAAGACGCGTATGATGTGTTAATTAAACAGGAATACAAGATTCCATCGTATTATTTTTTTAAAGCGGAAATCTTACTGGCGCTAAAGCGTCATGACGAAGCAGCGGACGTTTTAGACAAGTCGCTCACCTATGATTTTGTTCAAGCCGATTTTGTGTACTCACGGTTAAATAAGCTTTTTTATCACTACTTAAAACAAGAATTTAACGTGGGTAATTATGAAGATTTAATCGATGAACTGCTTGAAAAGCCCCATTTCTTCGAAGATTTCATGGTTTTCCGATTTGCTTGTCAAATTGGTATCGCTTTTTATGAAGCCAATAAAAATTACGTTAAAGCCCTTGAATTCGCAAAAAAATGCATGAATATATCTGTTTTAGGGTTCGACGCGAACCAAACCAGATTATAAACCAACTTAAAGCCCTGTTTATTCGTTTTGTAAACTTACAGTACTTGGTTGTGTTTATGTACTATCTGTTGCATAATGAAATCGTACCATGCGGATTAAGGATCCGGGGTTCAAGGGGGATTTATTTATAAAAAAGGGATCGCACACAGATGAAATACTCCTTTTTTGTGACAAAGGACCGTCAAGACTTTTCTTGACGGTTTTTTGTTTATTTAATTGAGAATACTAGTTTTTTCTAGCGGGAATTATGTTATAATATGAAATGATGTAAGCGTTATTATTTAGGAGATAGGAGTAGGCTAATATGAAATTATCTGATGATGTAAAAACACTTGAAATGATGGCCGTAGTAAAAGAGGAACCGACGCAAGGTTTTTCGTTTAAAAAGAAAGTTATTTCGACGGATTTAAAGGAAGATGAAGTTTTAGTAAAAGTATTAACCGCATCGTTTTGTGGGACGGATTACCATATTTATACATATGATGATTGGGCTAAAAAACGCTTGAAACTACCGTTAACGGTGGGTCATGAGTTTAGTGGTGAAATTATTAAGGTAGGCAGCAAGGTTGATCAAGTTAAGCTTGGGGATATTGTGAGTGCTGAAACACACATTATTTGTGGGAAATGTGAATTTTGTTTACGCGGTGAAGGACATATTTGTGAGAATACGAAAATTATTGGTGTCGATACTGATGGGTGCTTTGCGCGTTACATTAAAATGCCTGCGGCGAATTGTTTTGTTAATAGCAAAGACATTAACCCATTGCATTTGTCAGTTCAGGAACCACTGGGTAATGCTGTGCATACACTGCATCACTTTGGCGTAGAGAATAAAACGGTTGCTATAGTTGGTTGCGGACCAATCGGTCTCATGGGTGTTGATGTTGCAAAAGCGTATAACGCAAAAAAAGTTATTGCGATTGAGATTAATGAATACCGCCGAAATTTAGCGAAACAACTTGGAGCTGATGTGGTCATCAATCCACTTGAAGAAGATGTTATTAAACGTGTTCTTGAAGAAACGGATGGCCGTGGCGTGGATGTTGTTGGGGAATTTAGTGGCAATAAAACCGCGATTGAACAAGCGTTTAAATATGTTAAAGCAGGTGGTGGCGTGAGCTTATTGGGGATTCCTGCTAAGACGATTGAACTTGACCTTGCAAATGACATTGTGTTTAAAGGCATTCATGTTTATGGGGTTGTGGGTCGCTTGATTTACGATACATGGCATGAAGTTAAACGATTGATTGAGTCGGGTAAGTTGCATCTTGATCAAGTGATTACCCATCAATTGCGCTTACAAGATATTCAGGAAGCCGCTGACATTATGGGAAGCGGAAACTGTGGAAAAATTGTGTTAGTCCCGGAGGATGATATACGTGAGTAATAAATTAAAATACATTGATGAAAAAATCGAACAATTAAAAAAAGATGGTGTTTATCGCACGTTGCCTGTGAATTATGGTGCATGCACGAATGTGATTAACTTAAATGGCAAAGAAGTTGTCAATCTTTCAAGCAATAACTATTTGGGTCTAGCCAATCACCCACGTGTGAAAGAGGCGTCTCAAAAAGCGCTTGAAAAGTACGGTGTTGGCGCAGGAAGTGTGCGTACGATTGTTGGAAATCAAGATTTGCTTGAGGATTTAGAGACATTGCTTGCTGAGTTTAAACATGAAGAGGCTGTGATGTGTTTCCAATCGGGTTTAAACTGTAATATTGGGACGATTCAAGCGATTGTTGAAAAAGGCGATCTAATTATAAGTGATGAACTAAACCACGCATCGATTATTGATGGTGTGCGTTTAGCGCGTTCTGATAAAGCTGTCTATAAGCATAACGATATGCATGATTTAGAACGTATTTTAAAAGAAAAACGCGATGATTACCGTAATGTGCTCATTATTACTGATGGCGTATTCTCCATGGATGGTGATTTAGCCCCGCTGCCTGAAATTGTTAAACTTTCTAAGCAATACAATTGTTTAACGTATGTTGATGATGCCCACGGAAGTGGCGTCCTTGGTGAAAGCGGACGTGGAACGGTGGACCATTTCGGGTTGCATGGTGAAATTGATTTTATCATAGGAACCCTTAGTAAAGCCATTGGCGTTGTTGGTGGGTATGTAGCCACCAAACAAAACGTGAAAGAATGGCTCTTGCATCGCGCGCGTCCATTGCTCTTTTCAACCGCCTTACCACCAGCCGCAACCGCAGCGACCATTGAGTCTGTGAAGATGTTAATGGAAAGTGACGAACATACGAAAACGTTATGGGACAACGCCCATTACTTTAAAAAAGCATTAAAGGATTTAGGCTTTAATATTGGCATCAGTGAAACACCAATTACCCCTGTCATGATTGGGAGTGAAGCAAAAACCATGGCGTTTTCAAAGGCTTTGCTTGATGAAGGTGTTTTTGTCTCAGGAATTGTGTTTCCAACTGTGCCACTTGGTAAAGGACGTTGTCGCGTTATGATTAGCGCAAGTCATACAAAAGCAGATTTAGACAAGGCGATTCAAGCGTTTGAAAAAGTAGGTAAGCAACTCAGTGTTATTTAATCGCATAAAAGTATCGCGTTGGCTTGGATTTTTTACCATGTTTGCTTTTGTCATGGTGTTATTTATTAGTACGATGTTAAATCTTGTTCAAAACAATATTCCATTTTTTATCGTCTTTGTGTTTTTTGTGTTTGGGTGTTGTTATAGTTTATACCGAGTTTCCGTTGAAGAAGTAATAAAACAACCGAAAGTCACCGTCTTTAGCAAAGAAGCAATCCTGTTATTTTTGATGGTATCGCTGGGGTCTGTCTTGGCTTATGGGATTCATATCGTGCTAGGGTGTCCTGTGCTTGGTGCGGGTGTTGGCGGCTTGCTTGGTGCGATATTTATAAAAAAGTATCAAGTTCCAATTTACTGTGGCACGTTTGTGGGTATGTCAAGTCCGTTACTTTTTGGGATGTGGCAGTTTGCCCTGGCCACCATCTTTGCAAGCATTATCTACGTTTTAGTTCGTGACCTCTTTAATGGTTATGGTGGTAAGCTTGGAACGATTGCATTAAGTGGCGCACTTATTTCGACGCTTGTTGCACGCGGAAACTTTGCGGAAGGAAGCGAGTATTTACTAATGGAACAACTTATTATTATTGGGTTTAGTGCCCTTGCCGCACTTCTCACGTATATATTAAGTATTCGGTTTAAGTATGGACCGGTCATTGCCAGTGCGGGTGTTGGTGTCCTTGCTGGGTTAACGTTGCCATTTCTTATACCCGATATTGGGCACACTTACGCGGTTGTTGTAATCGGTGCAAGTTTTGTGGGGATGAGTGGCACAAACCGCTTTAATGATGAGGTACCGATATTTATCGCCGGTGTCTTGTTCGGACTTATATTTGTCTTTAGCGCACCGTACTTTGGAGGTGCCGGTGGCAAATTAGGAACGATTGCGTTTGTTAGTGTTCTGAGTGTCCGTGGTATTATGATGCTCCATGAACGTTATATCCCGAAAAAAACTACATGCTAAAACCCTGACATTGTCAGGGTTTTATTGCTTATTTAAGGTTTCTTTGATAAAATTTAGCATATAGGATGTGGGGGGATTTGATGCGATATCATTATGTGATTAGACAAGCAGTATTAAATAACCATTTAATGGTTTTTTCATATCGCTCACCGTTTGTCAAACTTCAGCGTGTGATGGGATCGATTCATGAAGTTGATGCCAAGTTTGAGAAGATACGCCTTCATCTTTTTGATGTAAAAACACGATCATTTTTATACGATGATTTGGGGTATCCTCAAATACAGACGCTTTACAGTAAGTCGATTGAACGATCGGACTTGTTGCCATCGACGCATATAAACCATCAAGTGAGTATTGAGAAACACTTTAAAGCATCGCCTTTTTTGCGCTATGGATCGTACCATGTTAAACCAACATTCACCACTGGCATTACGATGATTGAGAAAATTGAACGTTATCTTTTTAGTGAGTCGAAAGTGGTGCATAAAAACATCGTGAGTTTGGTAAAAGATGAACGTGTTCTGCCGGTTGTTTCGCGCATTATGCGTTATGATATTGATAAAGCAACGTGGATTGAAGGGGAAGATGTTATTCATCATGAATACCATGTTGAGCGATATTTCAAGGGATCTATTCATGCGTCGCTTACGAGTGAGGATTTGATTGGTTCAGGTATTATTGATAAAGAAACATGGTATTTTGAACAAAATCTTGATTTAGCGCGCTATTATCGCCAGTTAAAACGCTATGATGTGTTTAAACTTAATCGTCCGCTTAAAGCGTACTTTAATCAAATGACACCAAAAAACTTAGGCCGAAAAGCTTACGCGCTTTTAGCCAGTGATAACGACGCATTTCATACGCACTCACGCGCTTTATACAAAGGCTTCCGCGAACCGATTTCGCTTTATGGTGTCGATGAAACTATTGACTATGCGTTGTTTTATTCGATGCTTGTGTCCATGGCGATTTTGAACAAACAATCGGTGCTCTTAATCGATCAAAAGCGTAGGGTGATTGACCAACAAGGGGTGCTTGATTTTACTGATAAAGAGCAGGTAAATCATACCATCGATGACGCGCTTAAAAGGCTTGAAACAAAGGTAAATCAAGTGTTGGTCCCTGAAGTGGATTCAGACAGCATTGATTTGATGGATGAAGCGTTCTTCGCTTATGAAACACTTCAAATGCTTGAACGGTTTAAGAAACGATATGAGAGTCAAGACGCTTTTCATGATGTTATTAAGCTTGATGCGTTAATTGAAACGCGTAAGACGGATGTTGATGTGTCTGTTTTAAACCATCAAGCAATGCTTAAACAAGAAGATAAAGAAACACAGGATAAAGTCAATACGTTATACAATAGACGTCTTAAACGATTAAAACTTAAAGCGTATAAACGCCTTTACGATGCACTTAGTGTTGAGAATAATGAGGTGCGTTATAAGCGGTTATTAGGGTTATTGCGTAACGAGCGGATGTTAAAACTGATGCTTTCGGTTTTTCCACTCATTAAAGTTGAAAACAGTTTGGTGGTGGCGGAGTCACAACATGCCTTTGATCTCGTTGTTGTGAACCGACCTCATGACAATCAACTCTATGATTTTGCCTTAGCAGGTAAAGTCATGGTCCTTGATGATGTTAATCATCCATCGACACTCTTTACGACCTTGATGAACCGACCAAACAACGTGGTGAAAAAAACGTGGTCGAATGGGTACGGGTGGATACAAAATGCGGTTATTCATGACGTGGTTGATGAAAAAACTGCAAAACACGTGTCAAACGCTGAAGCTGAAGCGATTCATACCTTTTTTGCCAGTCAACGTCAACACGTGGCACTCAGAACACCATTTAATGCGCAGCGTAAAAAGTTAAATACGCTCGAAGGGTTTTCCAAAGCCCAAACCATTTACCATAAAAGTACGAAACCATTCACGGCGTTATCCCTATGTGTTCAAGAGGATACGCATCCGAAAACGTATGACTGGATAAAAAACCACCCCCAACTTAAGACCGCGCTTAAAACCGATGGATTGCATCTATTCACAAACAAAGCGGCTGTCGAAAAACTTAGTGACGGGACTGACATGATTTACCAGGTGCTTTTTCAAGCCATGCAAAAACCCTCGGTATTAAGTGAACTCATGGATTTTTATGTGAACCTTGACCGTGCAACGATTCGTTTGAATTATAAGCATTATGATGCCGCAATTTTTGATGCAAACCACGCATTAAGTGCGGTGGTTTTGCTTGGTAAACGCGGCGAAAAGTTTGATTCTTCAGTTCGATTATTTGTGATTGATTTGAGTATAGAACGTTATGCAATCGCGTTGTTTAAAGCAATGCAAGAAGTGAGTCGTGCCTAGGAGGTAAACGATGTTAGACTTAACGATGGTAAATAACCAATGTTTATCTTTATTTGGTATCATTGTTCGAGCCAATCGTCTTAACAGACGGTTTACGTTACGTGAAATGGCGAAAAAATCAATGATTTCACATACGTTGTTGAATAAAGTTGAACAAGGCCAAACAACGATTACCTCAGATACGTACCAAAAAATCACGCATGCGTTTGCTGTTGATTTTTCTATGGATGCTTCAAAAGATCTTGTCTTTGCGGAACAGGAACGTAAAATATACGACGCCATTTATTATGCAGAACCACAAAAAGCTAATGAAGCGTTTGAACGGATTCACCAAGATGAGAAATACTATTTAACGTCGCTTAACATGATTGATTACATGATTGTGGCCGTTGCCGTATACAGTCACATTCAATTTAAAGGAATGGAAGCCATTGTCCCGTTTGTGCAAACATTATCGAGTGTGATTGATCTCGCAAATGAAACGCAAAAACGGCGATTTTATCTCTTTCGAGCCATGCATCATTTTATGAATCAAGACCCAGAACTTGTAAAAAAAGATATTCAGTACGTGCTTGACCTTAACCACGATGAGGTAAACGAATCGCTTGCTCGTTATATACTCGCAAGAGCGCAAGGGTACTTGCATGAAATTGTTCAATCCAATAACAATTATCACCGAGCGATTTATTTGTTTGAACAAAACAACAATTTAAGACGGTCGGTTTATTGCAAAACCTTTGTGGCAATCAATAACATGAAAATCTATCAGTTTAACGATGTCATGGACGATTTAAGCCTAGCCTTGCGCTATGCAACACGTGAAAAACTTGACTGGTTAGATTTTGTGATTCGTATGCATATGGTGATATTTGAGATGTTACATGGGCAGTACGAAAAAGCGTTATTGCTTGCGAATGACATTGAATTTAAGAACATACGCTATTATTGTCTTGTTGCGTATTCAGCCATACAAATTAACAACCGATCAGTTTATGAAAAAGCGCTGAAAGCGGCGGATAAAAGCCATAAGCCGTACGACAAATACCATGTTTTTGATCATGCGATTCGGTTTTTAGCGATTTTAGGTAACCGAGATCAGTATTCTGATTCAGACTATGAAAAGGCACTTAAAACTTTTTATGAAGCGACTATCAAAGGCCATGAGTTTTTTGAAATGGAAGTTGCCTTTGAACACTATAAAGCCTTTCTTGTTGAAAGACGTCGTTATAAAGACGCATACCGCCTAACAAACGAAATAATCACCCTTGTAAAGAAAACGATTCAATAGGAGGTTAAACCATGGATTGTGTGTTTTGTGAACAACCAGAAAAAGTGCTATATGAAAACGCGTATGTTTATGCTATGTATGACCGCTATCCAGTGAGTGAAGGCCATGTGCTTATTATTCCAAAACGTCATGTTGAGCATTACTTTGAGGCAACGAAAGAAGTACGTCACGCGATTGATGACGCATTAATCGCATTAAAAAAAGAGCTTGACAAGCTCTATCATCCAGATGGGTACAATGTTGGTATAAACAATGGTCTAGCTGCGGGCCAAACGATTTTTCATCTTCATGTGCATTTGATACCACGCTACAAAAACGATATGGAGAACCCAGCTGGCGGCGTCCGTGGTGTGATTCCATCGAAACAAAAATACACATAAAAAAAGCAGACAATTACGTCTGCGCGTTTTGTGGTTTAACTTTACATGTTGTGTTGTGAATGCTATAGAGTATATAAACAAAGGAAAGACTTATAAGCACCAATAAGATTAATTTCCATGTTAAGTTTGCCGGTCCAAGTGTAAGTGGCGTAAACGCAATGCCAACGGCGGCTAAGAATGCGACAACACAAGGTGTGCAACCAAAGGTAAGCAAGCCAAAGACAAACGATAAGACGGGAATCGAATTTGCGCCTTTAGGTTCTTTCTTTGTTAAGGTCAAATTGACTTGTGTTAATGAAAGCATCGTGCTCGTAAGCAAGGCTAAAACAAAATTAACCCCAACATGAACGATGAATAGCGTCAACCCGAGGGTATTGAACATGTGAGTGAGGGTTTGATTTGCTAAAATATCAAAGAAGACATAAAGCGTAAAAACCGCAATAAAAAGCACGGCCCAAATTATTAGATTTTTTTTGGTTTTCTGTGCTTGCCAGACAATAGGTAACATAATATCACTTCCTTTATGTATTGTAGCACATAAAAGAAAAGCTTAGATAGTTATTTGCAAGAGTATTCGTTTGCTGCACAAACTGATTGGAAAGGAGCGTTACGATGAAATCAAACAAAGCACAGTTACTGGGAAGAAAAATCCAGATGGAACGCGATAATCGTGGATGGACATTACGTGAATTGGCCGCAAAAACACAATTATCCCATTCGTATATCAACCGTATTGAACAAGGTCGATTGACCCCATCGGAGGAAGCGCTTGAAAGTTTAAAAAGTGCGCTTAATTTTACGTATAAAACCAGCTGTGATTGCCAAATGCCTTTTCAAGAACTTGCGCGTCAATTGCATCGAAATCTTCTTTATGGGAATTACATACAAGCTGTAAATATCGGTGAAAAAATCTATGCACGACGTGAAGAATTTGAACAATGCCCTTGTTACGCAAGTTATTATCTTTATATGCTTGCCTGTACCCAACATACACGCAAATTCCGTGAACTTCGCCAACCTTATTATGAGAAATTGAATAAAATAGAAAATATCTTTGAAGGCGATGAAAAAGCATTATATATGTTTGAAAAAGGCCTCTATTTTTACTATGTTCATAATGATCGTCAACAAGCGATTACGATTTTAAAAGCGGTCGAATCGTTAACACAAGATGAAAATTTGATTGCGTTTGCCAACTTCTTTTTAGGAACATTGTATTCACAGGATTACCGTTATTACCGTCATAGTCTTGAAGCGTTTGATTATGCACAGCGATTGTATCAAAATCAGAATAATTTTATCCGTGTTATGCATACAAAAAGCAATAAACAAATGCTGTATATTTACTTGAATCGCTTTGAGGATTTCGAACAAATCAACGCGGAAACCATTAATTATGCAAAAATAAAAGGTGAAGTGGTTATGTATATCGTTTCACTGAAAAACCGCGCAAAGTATTTTATCGCTAGACGTGAACCAGAAAAAGCACTAGAAGTTTTAAACCGTTATACTGACGAACAAAGCGCTGAAGACTATTTCTATAAAATTTATGCTCTTTATCGATTAGGAATCCATGTACAGGCACTGCATACTATTCAAGTGTTTGATAAGTTAGACTTAAGTGGTCGCAATATCATTTACCGTTATGGGTCCGATGCAATTAAACACGCGATTACTCAAGGCGATGATGAAGCTCTTATTGATCGCTTAAAACTGTTTGCGGATAAGGCTTTTGAACACAAAGAGTTTATGCTTATCCGCATTGCTTTTAAATTGGTCTCAGAAAACCTTAAAAATCACCGCCGATATAAAGAAGCGTATGACTATTCAAACACGTTACTTGAAGTCGTTAAAGAGATTATAGGAAAGGATGTGCATCATGAAAAGCTATCGTAAAGAACTCGTCTTTCATACCACTAAACGTCGTGAACTCATCAATATCACACGTGATGTTGACATGGCTTTAAAGGAAAGCGGTATTGAAGAAGGGCTTGTGCTTGTAAATGCCATGCATATAACCTCAAGTGTTTTTATTAACGACGATGAAAGTGGTCTCCATCACGACTTTGAAGTCTTTTTGGAGCGTTTAGCTCCAGAGAAACCGTATAATCAGTATCGTCATAACACTTATGAAGATAATGCAGATGCGCATTTAAAACGCACAATTATGGGGCGAGAAGTGGTTGTTGCTGTAACACAGGGGGCACTTGATTTTGGCCCGTGGGAACAACTATTCTACGGTGAGTTTGACGGGAAGCGTAAAAAACGTGTGCTCGTTAAAATTATAGGCGCTTAACGCATGATTTATCTAGTGATTATCTTTTCGATTGCGTGTTTATTTCGGTTGGTCTTGATGATGTTAAACATCTATGTCGCTCGTCGAAAACGTGAAGAAGTCGAGGATGTCCTTTATTTTCTTTGGAGTGTATCGATGGTGATGGCGCTTTACATGAGTAACGTTCAGGCAAGCCATCTGTTTTTAACGTGGGTGGTGGGCATGGTGGTTTTGAGCCTTATGTTTAAGGTCGAAAAAAAGTGGAGCCGTTACCAACTGCGTCGATTTGTAGGTGTCTTTTATCCGGGGATATCGATTATCGTGATTCATAGTTTGTTCTACCAAGTAGGTGCGTGGGTTTGGGGACTCACATTAAGTGTGACCTTACTAAGTTTAATTCTATATAAACTTTATTTTAAGAAACTTGTGCATCGTTATTTTACGCTTACGCCGTACAAAATGCCGTTTGATGAAACCTTAAATACCATTGATGAATCGTTAAACAACGCTCTTTACATGGTCAAAGGCAAGAACTTCTATTTACCAATGAATGCCCTTTTTACCAGTCTTTACAAAGGCAAACGCGTTATGATGAGCGAGAAGCTTATTAGTCGGTTAAATAGTCTCGAAGTTAAAGCCATTATTCTTCACGAATTTGGGCATTATAAACACAACCATTTGCGTATTCGTGTCGTGTTGCTTGTGATTACTGTCATGGTTTATACATTGGTTTTGCAAAGTATTTATGGGTTCAACGGGTTTGGCGAAGGGTATATTAATCAGTTTATGGCGCTAATTTTTCTTGGGTATCCATTGTCGATGGTCGGTGAAATTATCGTCTACCGAATTGCGCAAATCCAAGAATACCAAGCGGATGATTACGTGATTAACAATCATGCCGGCGAAGCACTTTTTCGCGCCCTTTATGTGATTGGTCGCGCACAAGGGATGAGTCATAAACATCCACTTTACCAATGGTTTTTTGAAAGTCATCCACGCTTTAAAAAACGTCTCATAACCATTCATCAAGCAGCTAAATTAGACCCATCACTTTTGGATCTCTTATAAAGAGGGGGTACAAAAGTGTTGGTCTTTTTTTTATAAGTGGTATAATATAAATATATTTGGGGGTGGCAATATGAAAAAAGCGATACCAAGAGTACCGCTCGTCTATCCGTTGCCGATTGCGTTGATTGGAACGGGGACAAAAGCTAAGATTCACTATACAACGGTGCGTAATCTATCGGTGATGGGTGAAGACCCACCATTAGTCGGCATTATGCTGGATAAGAGTCGTCATATATTCAGTAAACTTGAGGTTGGTCAATTAATCAGCATTAATATGCCAACCACGATGATGATTGATAAAGCGGATTTATGCGCAAGTGTGCCTGGAGATGAATTTGATAAGTCAAGTTTATTTGAATCTAATACCATGTTAGAGACACCGTATATTGAAGAGTGTCCGGTGGTGTTGATTGGTGAACTGATTGACGAAGTGCAGATCAAAAAGCATCAACTGTTTGTCTGTGAAATTCGTCGTACCTTGATTGATGAAGCGTTATTTGTGGATAAAAATATCCCGTCGATGAATATTCTTGATCCAATTATCTATGGACTCGATAAAAAATACTATAAAATTGGTGGTGTGATTGGAAAAGAGAATAATGAAGGTAAGATGCTTTACCGTTCCATTCGCAAAACCATGGCGCCAAAACCATACTCGTTCCATTTCAAACTGAAGCTTTGTCAGTTAAAAGATGAAGGAAAATCGTATAAGCAGTTAGCTGAACGCTACAATGTTTACCATGAAACGATTGAAGATTGGTATGCACTTTACACGATGTTTGGCCGTGATGGCTTAACAAAGAAGTTTGCCAACAAACTAGCGAGCACGCGATTTACGAAAGAGGAAAAACGTAAAATCGCTCAGCAGATAATGACCAATGAAAAAACGTATCGTGAAGCTTGTCAAGCGTACACAGTTAGTTTGTCACGCTTAAAAAACTGGGTAAAAAAATATCGACAATAATGAAAAAGGGAGAATGTCTCCCTTTTTGTTTGTAAACAAACTAATAGTGCATTTAAATTGTAAAGTTAAAAAGAATTAACTAAAATACATGTGGCAGGTGATAACATGAAAGTATTGTATGTGATACAAAAACATCTTGTAGTAAGTATTTTAGTGGGAATGGTTATTGGGTTTTTAATCGGTGCATACGCAGATACATCTAGTCTCCGCATTGCGGTGATGCCGTTGTCTTTCTTTATGGTTTATCCAATGATGGTGACCCTTAATTATAAGAGTTTAGTTGAGCGCGGCAGCGTGAAGTTACAGGTTGTGACGCAGCTTATTAACTTTATTTATTTACCGCTTATGGCTGTTGGGTTTGGGCTCGTGTTTTTTGCCGATAACGCGGCATTTCGCTTGGGGATTTTGTTAATTGCGTTATTGCCTACCTCAGGCATGACGGTCTCGTGGACAGTGATGGCCAAAGGGAATGTAAAAGAAGCGATTCGGATGATTGTAATTGGGCTTATTCTTGGGGGCTTATTAACCCCTTTATACATTGGATTTTTTATGGGTGAAACCACGAACATTCCTTTTCGTTCAATCTTTAGTCAAATTCTTGTGATTGTTTTTATTCCGATGGCGCTTGGATTCCTTACGCAGACGTTGATTAAGCGTAAAACAGGCGAAGTGGTTTTTAAGACGAAGGTGAAACCAATTTTCCCAGCATTTTCAACGCTTGCCGTTGTGATTTTAATTACACTTGTGATGAGCTTAAGGGCGGATATGTTAATCGCAAACCCACGTGTTTTGCTTGAGATCATGGTACCGATTGTTTTGGGGTATATGGTGATGATTGTAAGCATTCATTATCTTGGAACGTTGTTGTTTAACCGTGAAGATCGAATTGCTCTTATTAATGGCACGATGATACGCAGTTTATCTTTAGCGCTTGCGATTGCCTTGACGGTGTTTGAAAGTGGTGGGCCTGAAATTGCGTTGGTGATTGCGGTTGCCTACATCGTTCAAGTGCAGCTAGCAGCGTGGTATGTAAAGGCATCAATAAAACAGTTGGTTGTTGCTGAAAAAGAGGCACTAGAGTAAGCTTTAAATAGAATATCAAGCCACTTCTTTAGAAGTGGCTT
>SLQR01000081.1 GCA_007131405.1 Candidatus Izemoplasma sp. | reverse complement strand
AGTCTGAGTGAATCGACCATAAAATACTGTTTGCGGCTTGTGCTCAGTTTTTTAATCGTTTTTATCATCTCATCAACGGGTTTATTTTCCTTAAGCATCTCAAGGGCTTGAAGGACGATAAAGCCTTCACTGATGGCAGCGTTCATTGAATCAATAACATCAATGACTAAGTTTCCTTCGTAACTTTTTTTCGCCATTTCGCACGTTTTTAAAGTTCCGCTTAAGGCGCTAGAAATGGTAATAATAACAACGCGCTCATAGCCTTGTGTTTCAATCGTTTCAAATGTCTCAAGTATTTCACCTAGGCTTGGCATGCTTGAGGTTGGTACAAGGTCTTTATCGTTTTTGATGGTCTCGTAAAAAGTATCGGCATTCATTTCAACAAAATCGTTATAGGTTTGCCCTTCCATCAATATCTTACATCGAATCATAAAAAGATTATCTGCTTGGAGATCAAGATAATCCAAACAGCCTGTACTTACAGCAATTACCGCTGTTTTTTCCATCATTTGTTTTCTCCTTTTTTATTTAAAAGTTTATACAGTAAACTTAATGGCCAAAAGAGTATACCAAGTGCTGGCACGATGAACCATGGACCGTATTGTGGGAAATAATAAAGATTCACAAAGCCAATGATGGCGATGATGATGGCGGTGCTTAAGGCCGAAAAGAGTAAGTCATTCTTGTAGTGTTCAATGGTTTTTTGGCGTTTGTGACGGCGTTTTTCTTTATCCATATGCGGGTGATAATAGTCGTCAATTTCACCAAACTCAGCGATGGTTTTATCGATTGCATCACTTTCGTTCATGCCTTCTTCTTTTAGGTCTTCGACTTTCTCTTCGAGCATTTCAATAAGAATTGGGACGGTTTCTTTGTCTTCTTTCGATTGAGTTTTGCTGCTAAAGAGTCGATTGACGAATTGTTCAATTTCTTTCATCGGTTTCCTCCAATAAGCGAGACATTAACGTTTTTAAAGTAGCCCATTCACGTCGCTTTTCTTTGTAGTAAGCTCTGCCCAAAGTCGTAATTTTATAGTAACGTCGTTTGCTTCCTTTGGATTTGGTGCCAATGTAAGAGGTAATAAGTTCTTTGCGCTCTAAGCGCTGAACCATGGCGTAGAGTGTAGCTTCTTTAATGCTAAATTTTTCGTCAGTACGGTTGTAAATTTCGGTCGCAATTTCATACCCATAGCGATCTTGTTCAGTAATCAGTTTCAAAATGACAACTTCTAAGTGGCCACGGATGATATCGGAACTTATCTGCATAGAAAAACACCTCCACAATGTGCATGTTCACTTCATTTTATCAAATAAACATGGTCAAGTAAAGGTGTTTAAATTTTAGTATTTCGTTTTAAAATAGCTGTTTAGATTTTCAAGTGAATCAATCAGTACGTGATTTTCTTCAAGGTGCAAGTCTTCGATGACTGCATCAATCATCTCATCATGAAACTGTTCATGCACTTTCAGAACTTCTCTTGCTTTATCGGTTAATCCTACTGACACTTTACGTCGATCCCCTTTGACACCGTCGCGTTCACAATACCCTTTAGCAACGAGTCGATTGACAGATGTTGTTAAGGTACCTACGGTAACACGTAAGCGTTTGGCAATGGTTGACATGGTCGGCTCATCGGTTTTTTCGATGGCTTCAAGCACATGGACTTCATTCATTGACAATTCGACACCGCGTTCGCGTAGGTTTTGTTGTTCGATGCTTAAGATT
Source organism: Candidatus Izemoplasma sp. (assembly GCA_007131405.1). GTDB lineage: Bacteria > Bacillota_I > Bacilli_A > Izemoplasmatales > Izemoplasmataceae > SLQR01. The sequence goes on along the minus strand of SLQR01000081.1, from coordinate 16,540 downwards.
TGATTGAACACTTCAACAAGTAATTCGTTGATGATGGCTTTGGGTGATTGATCCGCCATAGTGACCCTCCCTTTATATCGTACTTATTTTAATTTTGGTACCCAACCTATTGCCAGTGCGTTTGGTCCGGCATGCGCCCCAACAACTGGGGTAAGTGGGTAGTCTTTAATTTCTTTAACATCGGGTAATTTTTCAAGCAGTATTTTTCGTACGTCTTCAACTGTTTCACCCGCGCTTGCGTGAACGATAAAGACTTCTTGATTTTTCTTGTGGTTGTCGTTAACATACACTTCAATAATACGGTTGATTGCTTTTTGGCGTGTACGTATTTTTTCAAGTGGTTCAATGCGTCCTTCACGGGTTATATGAAGCATCGGTTTAATTTTAAGTAAACTCCCTAAGAATCCGCTAGCACCGCTTAAACGGCCATTACGCACAAGGTATTTAAGCGTATCCACTGAAATTAAGATGCCTTGGTGTTCGCGAATCTCAATCAGTTTATCAATAATTTCTGTGACTTTTTTGCCTTGTTTAATCATTTCTGCGGCAGTGAGCGCCATTGTTGCTTCTGCGAATGAAACTGTAAGTGAATCAAAGACTGTGACTTTGAGTCCTTCAATCATGCCCGCAGCCATGCGTGCGCCTTCGTAGGTCCCACTTAATTTTGATGATACCGTAATCACGATAACTTCATCGTAACCATCTTTTTTAAGGTCTTCGTAAATTTCTAAAATAACGCCTGTAGCTGTTTGCGCTGTTGATGGGTGAAGTTCTGGCTTATCAACGAGCATGGTATAAAAATCTTCTGCTTTGATGTCGATAAAATCCGTATACTCATCCTCGCCAAATAATAAGACCGAACGCATTACACGAATATCATAATCATGCTTGATATAATCGATTCCACTGTTTCCACAAACGACAACTCCAATTTTACTCATAAAATCCTCCATGTTTTTTTGTTTTGAATATCAAAATATTCTTTGTTCAAAGTTTATCGTATTTAGAAGGGTTTGTCAATATAAAACCCCTCACATGAGGGGATTTATTTATTGCTGTTTGGTTTGGAGGTATTCGTGCATATGATGCGCTGCATCTTTTCCAGCACCCATCGCTAAAATAACGGTTGCTGCTCCGGTTACAACATCGCCACCTGCAAAGACGCCGGGAATGCTTGTCATTAAGTATTCATCGGTGACAATCCCGCCCCATGGTTGTGTGTCAAGACCCATGGTGTTATCTTTGATGATTGGGTTTGGTTTTTGGCCAATCGAAATGATAATGTTGTCGATTGGGTAGGTTGCGTATTCACCCGTTGGTAGCGGTCGACGACGACCTGATGTGTCTGGTTCACCCAGTTTCATCTTCTCGACTTTTACTTCTTTTACGATACGGTCTTCACCCGTCAGTTCAACTGGGTTTTCGAGTAAGCGAAAATCAATACCCTCTTGTTCAGCGTGATGAATTTCATCAAGACGCGCAGGCAATGAGGTCTTATCACGACGATAAAGGATAAAGACATTTTTTGCCCCAAGGCGTTTGGCTGTACGTGCGGCATCCATGGCCACATTGCCACCACCAACGACGGCCACATTATCGCCGAGTTTCATTGGGGTGAGTGAATCGGGCACAGCGCGTGATTTCATTAAGTTGACGCGCGTTAAAAATTCGTTGGCGTAATACACGCCACTTAAGTTTTCACCAGGAATGCCTAAACTGCTTGGAAGACCGGCACCGCTGCCGATGAAAATCGATTTGTAGCCTTCTTCTTTCATCAGTTGCTCAATAGTAATCGATTTTCCAATCACGGCATTTTTAATAAATTTAACACCCATTTTTTCGAGGTTGTTGATCTCGCTTGTGACGATATCTTTTGGTAAACGAAAATCAGGGATTCCATATTTGAGAACACCACCATAGTCATGTAGTGCTTCATAAATGGTTACCTCATAACCTTTTTTGCGTAAACTTGCGGCGTTTGCTAGACCAGCTGGCCCGCTCCCAACAACCGCGACTTTAATGCCATTGGTGTCTTTAACGGGTTTATCGGCGAGATTATGTTCCATCCCGTAGTCTCCGACAAAGCGTTCAAGGGCTCCAATGTTGACGGATTCGCCTTTGATGGTTAAAATACAGGCGCCTTCGCATTGGCTTTCTTGTGGACAGACGCGTCCACATATTGATGGCAAGATATTATCTTCGTAGATCTTCTCAAAGGCTTCATCGAGTGAGTCTTCAAGAAGCAGTTTAATAAATTCTGGGATTTTAACTTTTACTGGGCATGCTTGGACACAACGGGGGTTTTTACAGTCAATGCAACGAAGGGCTTCTTGGCGTGCTTCTTCGAGCGAGTACCCAAGCGCAACTTCTAAAAAGTTTTGCGAACGTGCTTGTGGGTCTTGCTCTTGAACGCGGTTACGTGGCGCTTGTTTCATTTTTCAACTTTAAGTAGCATACATGCTCTTCGTCTTTATAGTATGACTGTCGTGACATCAATTCATCAAAATCGACATCTTCCCCTGGAAAATCGGGTCCATCAATGCATCCAAAATAGGTTTTCCCAGCTATCGATACTCGGCAGTTCCCACACATACCTGTACCGTCAATCATAATCGGATTCAGTGAAACATCAATTGAACGCTTGTGCGCTTTGGCCATCATCGTCACAAACTTCATCATAATCACTGGACCAATCGCCACCACATGATCAATGGTGTCATCTTGTTCAAGCAACGGCTTTAACACATCAGTGACTAAGCCTTTAGTGCCTTCGCTACCATCGTCGGTCGCTAAGTAGATGTGATCGACATAAGGTGCGTATTCTTCTTTTAAAATTAAATACTCTTTGTTGCGTGCACCTAAGATAAGCGACACTTTCGTGCCTTGTGCTTTGTAGGCTTTAAGCTGTGGAAGCATTGGCGCACTTCCAACCCCACCCGCAACACCAACTACGTGTTTTTTATCACGGATATGAGCAGCTTGCCCAAGGGGTCCGACAAAGTCTTCAATCGTGTCGCCAACTTCTTTTTTTCCAAGCAGTTGAGTTGAATACCCCATCTTTTGATAAATAATGTCGACAAGATTCCCGCGAATACCGGCAATCGTTAACGGAATGCGTTCACCTTCTTTATCAACACGTAAAATGATAAAGTGTCCAGGCTCGGCATTTCTAGCGACAAGTGGTGCTTCTACCGCCATAAAGTCGACGTCTTTGTTCAGTTGTTTTTTCTCGACAATTTTGTACATCTGTTCACCTCTTTTTTCAAAAATAAAAACGCTTACTTTTACGCTCAACCCTATTATAACAAAAAAACCCGTTGATGCACGGGTTTTTTAGTCTTTCAGTGGTGTTTTGCAATAAGGGCAGTGCGTGTCGATAGGATACACGGGGTTTTCGCATTGTGGGCAAGGGTAGGTTTCTTCACTTTTCCGTTTTTTATCTAGGCGAAAAAGGTGCACAATGTAAAGGATTTGTAAAAGAATCATCAAGACGCCAATCGCCAGCAAACCAATGAATATCATCAGTGCTTGAGCGCTTGGAAAAAGAGTTGAAAGCACAAAAAGACTTCCCAGCATGATTAGACCGATGAAGACACTCAGTTTTGCGCCAGGGGATTCAAACATAAAGCTCGAGAATCGTTTCTCCGCGGTTTAACGTCAAACGGCGACGTTTGATGCGGCGGCTTCTTAACGCGTTAGGGTCGCGAACCATGGCCATAATAGCGTCTCCTTGACGGTACCCGTGCACGACGTGAATCGCTTCACAGTCTTTTGGGGCACTCGCCAGCATTTTTTCAAGCGTTTTTTGGGCTTCTAAACGGGTCATGCCATGCAAATCAATGTCTAAAATCATCTTAATCATCCTTTAGTTTAACAATATCGAGGGGCTGTTTTATGTAGCGTCTACGCCCGTGTTTTTTTAGGTGGTCTTGCAGGACGCCGTCAATAAGACTTGGGTCTTCTTGCATGGCTTCAATGGTCGTTTGATCAATGCCTTGGGTAAACGGGCAACTTTGAATGCACGTTCCACAATCCGTTCCCGTGTTCTTCCACAGTTTAAAACAAGTTTGATCATTAAATTTATAAAATGTTCGTCCGTTGACGATGCGTTTATGGGGTGTGATTGACCGTGATGGGCAGTTCATGACACAAAGCGCGCACCGTTCACAAAAGGCGGTTAACCCAAAATCAAGCGGTTTATCTTCTTGAAGTTCAAGCGTAGTAAGTACTGCGCCAAGCCGTATGCGATCGCCATAGGTAGGATGAACGATGTGGTTCACCATGCCGATTTCACCGAGTCCTGCGTCAAAAGCAAGCGGGACAAGTGGGGTGAGATAAAAGGATTCACTTTGGAAGGTGCTTTTGTAGCCTAAATTTTTTAAATACAGCGCTAATCGGCTACCGGTGTAAGCAACATCGAGATACACGCTTTCCGTTTCCATCATCTCTTCATAGTGTGGCGCCCGGTTAATGGCCTCTAAATCCATCGGAATTAAATACACGATTGCGTGGGTATAGTGCGGCACAATCGCTTTGCCATAATGATGAAGGTTTAGACTTTCACTGGTCATTCCGTGGTGGCTATAAAAGTGAGACTCTTTGAGTTTTACGATGCCAACATCATGTGCTCCAAACTTTTTGGCAATGGCTTTAATGTTTTGATGAAACGACGCAGGTGGTTTTGCGCGGGTGGAGGCAACTGGTGTTTGGTCGACGGTATCATGCAACGCTTTTATTAAGGCGTGATTGGATGCACTTAACGGGAAAAAGAGTGACTTAAATGCGTCACTTTCACGGAGTTTTTCTTTGATATTTATCCCCCGAACTTCATCATCAAAGCGTTTGAGATCTGGATGATTTTTGTAATACGCTTCGTATTCTGGTGTGTTTTTTTGTAAGCGTACGCGGGAGAAGATAATATTGCGTTCATCGTAGCGTACTTTCATAAAATGCCTCGATTATTTAAGACGTGATAAATCAATGGCGTCGCTATAGTTATTGGCTTTAATGTGTTCAATATGTTCAACCACACGGGCCATCATCGCACCCTTGCTGGTTGTCGTATGGCCGCCACTATGAGGGCTTATAACCACGTTATCAAAGTCATGGATTGGAAACTTTGATGGCTGTAGCGGTTGATCATCGCTTGGGTATTGGTACCAAACATCGCTTGCAAAGCCTTTGAGTACCCCATCCTTTAATGCTTGATATAAAGCTTCTTCTTCAATGATTTCACCCCGCCCAACATTGACTAAATAACGACCCATCATCCGTTTCATGTGTTTTTGATCAAACGCATGTTTCGTAGCCTCTGTTAGTGGAGCCGCAATCATAAGAATATCGTTGTTGGTAATTAATGTTTCAAGATCATTTACGGTCTCAACGTGAGGATAATCCTTCCCACGATCAATCACCGACACGCGGCACTGAAATGGCTCGAGCATGTCACGAATAAAACGGCCAATACGGCCATACCCATAAATCCCAACGCGTTGGTTATACAAACTCACCCATGGGGTTCGGTTTGGGTTATGGCGGTCACTCCAATCGCCTTCTTTTAGGTTGTTGTGATAGTTAACCACATTGCCCAATAAAGCAAGCAAAAGAGCGAATGCTTTTTCGGCCACAAATTTTGAGTGTACTGTGGTGTTAAACAGTGGGACGTTTTTTGTTTTTAAGGTCTCAAGATCAATTTGATCATGGCCTGTATACGGAATAATAACCGCTTTTAAGTGATCGTGATAATCGTCTGCTTCAAAACGGCCACTAATGATAATATCCGCTTCTGTTTTGGTATCGACAAAAGCAATCGTGTCTTTAAAGTGCTTGTTCAAGGTTTCTCGATACTGTTTATCGTTAATAAATAGTTTCATCATATCCCTCGCGTTCTACTGTTTTTTAAAAACAATAATGTTTTTATCGTTTGTGTGAATAATCTCTAAGGGTAAATCGGCAATCAACGTTTCAAAGGTTTTGACTCGGTAAAAAGCAATATGGGTTGGGTCGCGACGATACCACCAAGAAAGAAAGGTTTCATCGTTATCGGGATGAAAACTTGTCATAATGGCGAGAATGCCCTTTGGTTTTAAGCAAGCCGATAACCGTGTGAGTTCATAAACTGGGTCGCTTAAATGTTCAAAGACTTCAGTGGACGTAATCACATCATAGGTTTCGTTAAAGACAGTTTGGTTTGGATGGTAATACGGGTCATAATAATCCATCGCAAAGCCTTTATGCTTTAACAGTTCATAAAGCACTGGTCCCGGCCCAGACCCAAACTCGAGGCCCTTCCCGTTTTTAATAAAAGGGTCTATCGCTTCTGCGATAAACCGTTCAAACATCTTGACGTAACCGAGATTGTCCATCGTGTTTTGGTGATGGTCATAGTGAACCTTTTCTTTTGAAGGATCAATGTGGTGATGGGTATTTTTGTAAATCAATGCACAGGTTTCACATACTTTGTACGTGACAGGCCCATGAACTTTTATTTCAGAATCAATGAGTTCACGGGTGCTTGATTGACAAATTGGACAGGGATTAGCCGCGGAATTTTTTGCGTTCATGGTTCATCTGATCAATGACAACAACTAAGAATAGATGCAATAGTGGGTCTTTTTCAGTTATTACATCGATTTCATAAGCGTCACCAAATGAGAAGACTTTCTTTTCAATTTGAGCGAGTTTGTTTTCTTCATTGTGCAGCGAAAAAGCGTGTTGGTAAATCGACCCTTCAAAATGCATTTTATGGTCTTTTATAAGGACGGTGTAACGTGGTCTAAACCAACCGTATGTACGGTGAACTTTAGCTGCTTCTTCCCCTTGTGAATTATAGACCGTATACATGCGATAAAACTTTAAACTAAATGCGCGTTCAATGGTATAAATGACTTGGTTACTCATGTCTTTCATGCTTAGCTTACGCATCCCCATAAAAAACTTTCCTTTGATTTTAAAGAGTTCGCCTTGACTTTCATCACGGATTTTAAAACTGCGATGTTGAGCGAAGTGTTTTGGTTTGATATAAAATTTCATTGGTGCACCTCCATCAATGGTATAATGATATTATACTAAATTTCCAGCATTTTTGAAATGCTTATTGCGTTATTGGTTCTCATAATTGCTTAAAATTGCTGCCAGTTCGTGTGTAAACGCATGCTCACGACTCAGCGCGCTTCGTGCCCAGTTTGCAAGCAGCTGCTTTACCACATCATCTTTTTGCCGAATGGCACGAAATAAAGCATGTTTTGATTTAGGAACAGTGCTAAAATCTGTTTGAAACAATCGATTTAACGTCTCAACTTCAGCGTAAAGTTCAATAATGTCACGCGTGAGTTTATAGCCCCTGACTGAGGCATCGCCATCGGTAATGACGATGGTGTTAAAATTCGCTTTTTTCAGTTGCCTTTCAACAAACTGAATGTTGCCGTAACCACCACACGGAAGTACGCGGTATTTAGCGTCTTTTTCCAATACATTTAAGGCTTGTTCAAACCACGGCACATCGTATTTTCCTTCGACAAGAATAAAGGTTTTACGAAACTGTTTGGAAACTGATTCAGTGATGGTGTCAACCTCTTTTTTCACCGACGACTTAAAGAGTGGCACCGTGTGATAAGGAAAAACATCAACAATTTGTTTCTTACGTGTGGTAATAAAACTTTGCCAGGTTTTATCGATTAATGTCTGCAAGGTTTTATCTGGATAGGCTTGCTCAACGTGATCAATCGCTAAGATGACGTGTTCAAGAGGAACGTAATTTAACAGTTCTTCATGCCATAATTTTTGTTCTTTTCTTGATAACGGTTGTTTTAAACGTAGTGCGTTTGGTGTATGGGTGCGTTGATAAGCAGGCGTCATATGCTCAAAAAATAATGGGAACGCTTTGAACGCATCATCAAGAATTTGAGGCTCGGGTATAGATTGTGTTGTGGCTAAGACTTGATTAAAGATTGCCTCAAATGGCGCGGGTGGAAACGGAATATAGACATAATGCAAGTGATTAATATGACGAAAATCCCCGATTGACTTATGCGCGTTAAACGTAAAATGTGGCGGGGAAAAAACTTTGCGAAACCGCTGGTTATCAATAAAGCATTCAATCACAACATCGTTGCGTTTATTGCGAACATAATCGCGTTCAACGCGATGATTAAAAAAAGCATTAAGGGCATCAAGCACGGTGGTTTTTCCACTGTTGTGTGTGCCTAGAAATAAGGTATGATCACCAAGCATGATGGTTTCGCGTTTAAAGGCTTTGTAATTTTTTATAAAGACATGCGCAATCATCCCAACCCCTCCTTGACACTATTATACACGAAAGGGTGATATTATGTTAAATAAACGAGTTCAATCCAACAAACTAACGGACCCCAACACGCAAGGCAGGTGTGTCCTTTATTGGATGCAACACACCCAACGTATTGACCAGAACTACGCGCTTTATCATGCGATAAAAAAGGCTAATACCTTGGCTTTACCGCTTAAAGTTCTTTTTGTCATTGTTCCTGATTATAAAGACGCGACCACAAGACACTATCAATTTATGCTTGAAGGCCTTAAAGAACTGCAGGCTACGTTTAAACACATGGGCGCTGATTTTTGTGTTGAAACTGGATCTTTTGATGAAGTGCTTGCTTCTTACTTGAAAGCGGCTAGTGTCTTTTATCTCGATGATGCGTACATGCCCTTTATGCGTCAAACCAAAAAGCACTGGATTCACGAAGCAACATCGCTTAAGATTCCTGCGCACCAATTATTTAGCGATACCGTTGTTCCCGTCTTTCAAGTCAGTCAAAAGACTGAATACTCAGCCCGCACCATCCGGCCAAAACTCTTAAAACAGGTCGATGATTATCTCGATGAAGTCGAGATGCCGAAACTTAAAAAACGCGTGAACTCATCAAACGCTTTTTCGCTTGAGGAAGTGATGAATACCCTTGATGTTAAAGTCTTATCGCCTGTCACCGAGTACTTTAAAGGTGGCGAAACGGCTGCGTTTGATGCGCTCAATCAGTTTTTTGATACACGCTTAAAACACTACCCAAAAGGGAATGACCCTTCGACAGCTTATACAAGTCAATTAAGCCCCTATTTGCACTTTGGGATGCTGTCGCCGGTACGTGTTTATTTAGAAGCTCAGCACTATCTCGATCAATACCCCGAAGCCACAGAAGGTTTCTTAGAACAGTTGCTTGTTCGGCGTGAACTCGCGTTTAATTTTGTATGGTATCACGACGGGTTTGATCAGTTTAACCAAATGACTTATGGCTGGGCTTATGACACCATGGATGCGCATAGAGAGGATGCACGAGCGACTATTTACACGCTTGATGATTACCTAAAAGCATCTACCCATGATGCGTATTTTAACGCCGCTATGAAGGAAATGATGTTCACAGGCTACATGCACAATACGATGCGGATGTACTGGGGTAAAAAGATTATTGAGTGGAGTAAAAACTACGAATCCGCATATGAAACAATTCTTTATTTAAATAACCACTTCTTCTTGGATGGAAGAGACCCTGTGAGTTACGCGAGTGTGGCTTGGCTTTTTGGTCAACACGACCGCGCCTGGGCGTCCCGTGAGATTTTTGGGAAGATGCGCTACATGAACGCGAATGGCCTTAAACGAAAATACGCGATTGAAGATTACGTTAAGCAAATGAATGCATTAAAAAAGCCTTTAAAATAAAGGCTTTTTTTTACATGCGGCCACTTAAAAGATGCGTAATGTAAAAGAGGAATATCATCGCAAAAGCACTAATTAAGTTCGCGGTCACACCATAGATAATCGCTGGGGTGACTTTTTTCTCGGTTTTTGGTAAGTGGGTTCCATAAAGCACAGTTTCGACAGTAATCACCACGATTTCTCCAATGAATAGCAAGGCGATTGCTCCAAAGATACTGGTAAAATAGTAAGCCAGTAAAATTCCAAGGGTGAGGAGCGTTTGGGTAATGATGTTAATTTTTAAAACGAATAGATAACTTTCGCGTTTACGGTACATGAATAAAAATAAGATTCCAAGTTCGATCACAACCGTCAAGGTTAGACGAAGCAGAAAATCAAGGATACCTGCCCCAACGGGATATGACTCACTAATCGTGCCAGCGTTGCTTTGTGGTTGCGTTAAGTCAACACCCGTTAAATCCCAAGTGACGCGTGCATCAAAGAGCGTGCGATTGAGTTCAGGCGAAGTAATGATGTGCCCTTCATCGGTTACAATAACGGCTTTAAATGTTTTTGGTGCACTAAAGTATGTATGCCGAAAAACATCGCCATCCTCACCGCTTTTAGCTTCGACAAAATGGAAGTAACATGGGGCATTTGAATAAAGAAAACATGAGGCAAAGTAATCCGAATCCTGATAACCGATTAATGCTTCTGGGTAAACGTCAAGATAATAATTGTCTAAATGACCTTCGTAAAAATCATCCTGCATAGACCAGCGAAGTGGAATCAAAAAATCAAAAGCATACGTCTCAGGTGCGCCAATAATCGTGAGTTCAACGGACGACTTCGGTCCCACATCGGCTCGCACCGGTGTGGCGACGGTAAAGATAGCCGTCACAAGTAGCAGCATAAAAATGGTAAGTTTTTTCATCATAAACCCCTCCCGTGTTATAAGTCGTACTGACTGTTGATTTGAGCTGGTGTTTTTTGGAGCAAACGTGCTACAGGCAAAATACCCGATACAATATTAATCCCGTAAATCACAAGAATTCCGGTTAAAATACTTAAAATCGACACGTGCGCTAAACGAATAAGATCACCAACCGCTTGTTGAGCACTGTATAAAATGTATGTCATCGCAACAAACCCAATGAGTGAACTGAAGGTGGTAATAATCGCCGTTTCTAAAACAAAACGTTTAAAGATATGGCGTTTTTTTGTTCCGAGTGAGCGATAAACCCCAATTTCATAAATACGGTGAATCATCGATGAACGAATAACGAAGTAAAAACTTAATGCACTCGCCCCAATCACAATGCCTGAAAAGATGAGTGATGGCATCGAACGACTGACTTGGTCAAGGTAATACTGGTCTCTTAAATCGGTGTAAATATGACTGCCTTCTAAGCCAGCGGTTTCTAAATCAAGCATCGCTTGATCAACGTTTTCCGCAAAAATATAGCGGTTAGTCGCGTCCTCTTGGGTGTTGTCAAAATAATACGTCAAAAGCGCTTCATGCCAAAGCATGTTTTGTAACGGCGTAAAACTTTCAAGGGTGTAAACACCCACAGCTTGATAGGTACGGCCATTTTGTGCGGTATAGGCAAACGTTTCAAAGGTAGCATAGTCCGCTTCATCTATGAGGTGAGGCGCTAATAAGATTTCATTGGCCGCTTCTGGGTGTCTTCCTGCGAGCAGCTCGAGTTCATCGGCGTACAGTTCATAGACATGGAACTCAGGCTGGTGAAATTCAGTGAAAAAGGCATCGTGTGCGTAGACAACCGGGGTTTCAGTGTTGGCAATCCCTACAATCGCGTAGTGCACGGTTTCACCATTGATTTCACGCACAAAACTTAAATTAAGCAGGTGTTTGTTTGTGGTAATACCCAGTGCATAAAAAGGGTTTTCGTTATAAACTGCTTGATAGGCCCAAGCCTGATCAACCACGACTTCTCTTGGGTTTTGTGGCATGTGACCAAGGATAAGATCCGCATCACTGATTTCATTGATATTGATAAATAGCGCATCCACGTAAAGATCATAATGGCTACGACTGTAATGAACCGCAGGCAATTGAAGTTCGACTTGGGCCGCATTGCGTGTTAATCGAAACCCTGAAATGCTTTCGTGATTTTCCACGAGACTGCTTAAATCCGCCACCGTATAGGACCCTTCTGTGATTTCGATGGTGTTTCGAGGCATCGTTAAAAAGTCTTCATCACGAACAGTAATAATATTAAATATATTCGACACTGCGTGGGCAATAATCATCGCCCCAATGGCTAGACCAATAAAGAGTAAGCGTTGCCCACGGGTTGCGGATAGTAGTTTTTGAGTGGTTTGTGCAAACACATTTTTAAAGGTCACAGGATTTTTAGGCTTATGGGTAGCGATATTTTCATCGATGATTTGATCAAATGTAAACGGACGAATGTCTTCTTCAATGTCGTCTTTAATGGACTGGTCATACAAGGTGATGTCTGGACGCTCTTTTAAATTGACAATTTTGTGCACACCCGAATTTGGTACGTCGATATAGAGGACATGATTTTTGACAATCATGCGAACGTTCATCGTTTGTTCAGTGTCTTCTTTATATAGATCAAGATTGATGTGTTTGCCTTCGGTTTTTTCGCGCTCTAAGTCGCCTAGATAAATATCGGTTTCATGCGTGTAATCCAGTTTGCCACTCGGTACATTTTTCTCATCACCAATAATTTTACCGTCTTCGATTTCAATAATGCGGTCGGCGTAATAGTTCGCGAGTTGGGTTTCGTGTGTCACCATAATGACGAGTTTTTCTTTGGCAATTTGTTTAATGATGTTCATAATCCCGATCGTGTTTTTGCTGTCTAAGTTTCCACTTGGCTCATCCGCTAGCAAGACATTCGGGTTTTTTGCAAGGGCGCGCGCAATCGCGATGCGTTGTTGCTCTCCCCCTGAGAGTTGGCTGGCTAAACGACGCTCATGACGTGCCATATTAACAGCTTCAAGCAAATACTGGATGCGGTTGTCAATTTCGTGTTTATCTGTGATGCCAATCATGCGCAGCGTGATAGCGATGTTTTCATGCACCGTTTCATTAGGCAATAAATAGTAGTTTTGGAAAATCATCCCAATCGATTTTGAGCGGATACTGTCCCAAACATGGGGGCGGTATTTTTTTATGCTGCGATCAAATAAGGTGATTTCACCTTGATTGAATTTATCCATCCCACCAAGGACGTTTAATAACGTCGTTTTTCCTGACCCAGATGCGCCGAGTAAGACCACAAGCCCCTTGGATTCAAAGGTCAGTTCAACTTCATTTAAAACATGCACTTCGTTGCGTTTATTTTTATGGTAAAATTTATGCAATCCTTTAACATTAATCATCTTCATCACTCCACTCTCAGCGCGGAAATCACGCTGTCTTTAAAGATTTTGACGTTGAATCGATACCCGACAAAACTTGCGAGTACGATGAGCAATACGATGACAAACACGTAATTGCCTAGTGTGTAAAAGCGCAGATAATCTGGTATCCAGTAAAGCACGGTGCGATTCACGACTAAGAAAAGATACACAAGACTAAATGCCAGTAAGAAGATGACAATAAGTTCAATAATGGTAATGCGGTAAAGGTCTTTTTTAGCCGCGCCGATGGAACGAAAAATAATGTAATCCTTTTTACGAGCTGTCATAATATTTTTAAAGGTGACGTAGGTGATAAAGTAAAGTGCAATCATTAAAACGATCATTAAAATCATGCTTAAAACGCGAGTGGCTATCCCTATATTAAGCATATAAGGATCCACATAAGACGCTGGATAAATCATTAAATAGGTTTCATCATCTAAGCCACTCATCACGCGTTCAGCGTCATAAATATCTTCGACGATGAGCGATATTTGCGTCGACGAAATCGCAAAGAGTGTTGTAAATTGTGCTTCATTTAGATAAATGGTTGCACGGTAACTTCCAGTTTGTGAAACCCCAACTATCTCATAGTCATGTGTATCACTTGGCACCATCGCATGATCAAGTGTCACCCTCAAGGACATCCCGAGGTAATCATCTGACTCGCCTCCAAAGATTTGCACAAATCCTTGACTGATGCGGATCTGATTGTCTTCAAGCGAATCGTCGATACGGTACTCATACACCCCAATGGCCGTCGACCCATCGTAATCGATTATCGATTCTGTGCGGGTTTGAATGGCGAGTGATTGGTTGTAGGTGTCTTGGTAAAAATCGTCGTGCATGTAAAAATACCATGATGGATTATCGTATAATCCAACCACTGTATACGTAATGGTTTCACTGTCACTCAGTTCATGGCCATATTCATAACCAGGAAAGACTGAGGCTGAGATGGTATCACCAAGTTGATAGGTGCGATGCCAGGTTTCTTGTGGGGCAATAATTTCATATTGATTCGTCGGCATTCGGCCTGAATCTAGTTGGCGTTCCGTTAAAATAATCGCTGGCACGATGCGAACAACATCGCGGTACCCTTGCGGGGTTTCCATGTAAAGTTCCATGTCAAAAAGCGGATCAAATGGCACGATGCCCTTGACACGACTTAACGCGCTAAATGCATCGATTTCACTTTCTGTAAAGGGTTCACCATCCCAACGCGCAAGCACCAATCGACTTTGGTGTGCGTTGGTAAACATCGGGTGATATCCGTAGGTTCGAATCATTGAATCTTCAGCAACACGTGAGCCATAGACTAACGAAAAAGCTAAGACAATAAAAAGCCCAATCATTAACATGAGTACAAGACGTTTTGGCATTGATAAAAGATTGCGTAAGGCCATCTTAATGCTTTCATTAAATGGCATACCACGGTGATAAGGCGCCGCTTTGATTTCGCCGATGTCCGTTTTTTGATGCACTTTATCTTCGACAATTTCACCGTCAAATAAGCGCACATGACGGGTTGCATCATCTTGAACGGCTTCGTAGTTATGGGTAACCATTATCACAAGTTTATCGTTGCTGATTTCTTTTAACAGTTTAATGATGTTTTCCCCGGTTTCCTTATCAAGATTCCCGGTGGGTTCATCGGCGACGATAATTGGGGCATCTTTGGCAAGCGCACGAGCGATGGATACTCGTTGTTTTTGCCCACCCGATAAGGTGCTTGATTTTTGATGCATTTGTTTGGTAAGTCCAACTTGCTCAATTAAGGTTTTTGCTCGCTTGCTACGGTTTGCTTTGTTGTAGCCTTGAATAATCAAAGCGGCCATGACATTTTGATACACCGTATAGGCATCAATAATATTGTAGTTTTGAAAGATAAACCCAATGTATTGACTGCGGTAATGTTCCCAGTCTTCTTTTGCGTAATAACTGGTTTCTTCACCCGCAACATAGAGTTCGCCTTCTTCATAGGTATCTAAACCACTTAACACATTAAGTAATGTACTTTTACCGGATCCACTTTCCCCCGTAATCACCACAAATTCATTTTGATGAAATTCGACGGAAATACGTCTCAAAGCTTGGTTAACCGTGGTTTCACTTCGGTAGTATTTTGAAACATTCTCAAGTTTTAACATCGTGTCACCTCTTTATGTATTCTTGCGTCTATTATAGCATTTAAGCGCCAAAAAAAATACGCGATTTAGTCGCGTATTATATTTTTTTAAGATAAGCATTTTTTCCATCGATGGTCTCACGGGTAAATTGCATACGTTTTAAATAGTTTTGATGTGAGTCATCGGCGGTAAAGGTAATAAATTGTTCATACCCTTGGTCTTTGAAGACATCGCCGGTCTTTTTAAAGACATGCGCACCCGTTTTAAAGTCTTGGTACATTGGGATGGCATAATCGAGCGTAATTTCTAGCGTTTTGTCGTCGTATTCTTTTACCACAAATAACCCAGCCGGATTCATGTTTCTTAAGATGAAGAAACGGTAGCTGCTTTCGTTAAGTGTGGTTTCGGTAAACGGCATGGCTTCTTGAATGTTTTCACGATAAAATGCCACAAAAGCTTTTAGATATTCATCCGTTTTTTCAACAGCAATGACTTTAAAGTAATCGCGCGAGCGAATCATTTGGCGTAAGTAATACAGATTAATAAGTACAATCCCTGCGTTCATGACAGCAACTGGGTAAGCTTGAATCAAGAAGCCGTAGACAGTAAAGATTGATGCCCCTGCTAAGTTAATTAAACGTAAGCGTTTAATTGAACGCATGACAAGTGAAATTAATATAAGTAATGATGCAATATACCCAATCCATTCAACGACTAGTATACCAAATAGTTCCATAGTTAACCTCCTTATACACATGATGACTTATTCATTATACCACAATCCCGGCTTTTTTATAGGGACAAAATCATCAATTTTTTTCTTTATCTATGCTATAATGACCGTAAGCAATCCCTACGAGGTGATGAAGGTGAAACGGGTTCTACCTAATGTTAAAAGCGAGCAATTGCTTTCTGCGATTTTTGTATTTATTAGTGTGATTTTTGGGCGTTTCTTTATTATGGCACCCCATGAATCCAGCTTGATTTGGCCTGCTCTTGGGTTTATTTTCGGGTTTGCTTTTTACTATGGCATGCGCGTTTTTTACAGTTTGGTGATTGGGTCTATCCTTGGGTACATGGCAAGTTATCTTTTAACGGGCGATGCCACGCTTGTGTCGATGACCATTCAAGCGTTTTTGTTAGGCTTATTTAGTGTAATTCCAGCTTACATCGGTTATTCGTTAAATACCCTTATTGGTTATAAGGTCAACACAAAATTGATCAATATTGCAAAGTTTGCACTCATTGCCAGTGTGATTGGGTTACTCGCAAGCCTTTCAGGTCACGCCATTCTTGTTTTGTTTGGCTTTCGCGCGTTTGATGAACTCTTCCTCAGCATGTT
>SLQR01000041.1 GCA_007131405.1 Candidatus Izemoplasma sp. | reverse complement strand
TATTGCTGCAATCTCTATCCCTGCAGTAGGAAATATTGTTAGCAACGCACAAAAAGATGCAGTATTAGCTGATGCATTAAACTTAAGAAGTCAAGCGGTGCTTTATTGTCAACAAAACTTTGGTGCAGACGTTTGTGATGGAACTGATGGTGCAGCCACGGAACCATCTAATGTATTCTTTTCTAATATCACTGATGCAAACAGTGTTTCTCTAGAAGATTATTTTGATGGTTTTGCACATGATTATGTTGTCTGGTACAATGGTACTACTTGGCTTGTTGCCCTAGATGCTAATGACAGTGATTGGTCATTTGTTGGCAATCCACAAGGCGCAAGTAGAGATTTAGTTACTGATGATGCATGGGATGGAACACTTACTGCTGGCGTAGGTGAAGCAACTGGAGAAATATTTGAACCTGCAGCATAACAAAGTAACAACCTATTAAAGCACATCGAATGATGTGCTTTTTTTTATGCATTATTGTGTTTAGGTGGCATGCGAAGTATAATGGGAGTGGGTGATGATATGGACAACGTTGTTATTGGGTTTATTGTGTTTTTTTATGGAAGTGTGTTTACGTCGTTTTTTACGTTAATTGGGATGCGTATTCCGAATGAAGAACCGATTAATGGAAGAAGTGTGTGTGATCAATGTAGGAAAGTGATTCCTTGGTATGCGTTGATTCCTGTTTTTGGGTATTTTATTAGTGGGGCTAAGTGTGTGCATTGTGGTGAGCGTATAGCGATTAAGTATCCGATCTATGAATTTGTCGGTGGGTTGTTGTTTGTGCTTGCTTATTTTTATGTGATGCCGAATGTCTTTGAGTTAGTTATTGTGAATATAATGTTATCACTGATGATTATTGTGACCGTGAGTGATATTGAGTATAAGGTCGTACCAAATGTGGTTTTGCTGGTGTTTGCGCCGTTTATCTTTGGCTTACGTGTCTTTTTGCCTTTGTTAAGTGATGAGGTCATTATGAGCACAGGTGAGGCGCTTACTGGTGGAGTTGTTGGGTTTTTGTTTATGTGGTTAATTGCCTGGTATGGGAAGATGCGCTTTAAACAAGATGCACTTGGTGGTGGAGACATTAAGTTGTATTTTGTGATTGGGCTCTTCTTAGGGATAAGACTTGTATTTTTGAGTTTGTTTTTTGCATCAATACTTGGTATAATAATAGGCAGATTAGTGATTAAGAAGATGAATCCAATTCCATTTGTGCCATTTATCTTTTTTGGGGTTATCATGACGTATGTTTTTGGATTCGATTTATTAGAATGGTATTTGAGTCTCTTTTAGGAAAGGGTTGGTGTTATGGCACGTACAGCACTGAATGTGTTCTTTACCGATAGCGAGGTTTCTTTTATTGAAAAACCAGATGGGTATAACATGAAGAAACTGAAATACAGTTCGGTAGAACTAGAACCGGGGATTATTGAAAATGGGGTCGTTTACCGTGAGGAGCGTTTGCTAAAGATCTTAAAAGATACGTTTAAGATGTTTAAAATTAAAGCAAAGCGCGTAAATTTGGTTATTCATGAGGAACTCTTTACGTTTCGTAAGATTGAAGTTCCCATCATTTATAAGCCAAATGAGATTGGGGATTATATTCGTCAGCAAATGGAGAAGATGATTATGGTTCCGTTTAAAGACATGAAGATGGATTATGTGATTCATCGTAAGAATGAAGATCATTATGAAGTGATTATGTTTTACGCACCACAAAATGAGCTTAAAACGTATATATCACTGTTTTATAACATGAACATGCAAGTCGTGCGTACCGATATCCCACCACTTGCACTGCATCGTTTGTTTTATTACCGTAAGCACGAAGATACGGATGTTGAGTTTGATCGAGATATTATGTTTGTGGCGGTGTTTGATACGACCTATTCCATGTATATCTTTGATGAAGAGATTCCACTCTTTTCACTCGTTCAAAACATTAACGCCAAGGCGCTTACGAATGATAAATATTTAGAGTTACTCGATAGTGAGATGGCGAAGATATCAAACTATTATAAGTACAACTTAAACTCGGGTGAACGTGAGATTAAGAAGGTTGTGCTTTACAACATGACTCAAAAATTCACCAATGACGGTTTAACGGATTATTTTGAAGAACAAGTTGAGTCAGGTGAACTAAAAATCTTTGACATGAAAAAAGCCAGTAAGATTGTCGATACCTTAATTGACCGTGAATGTTATATTCCACTTGCGGCAAGTTTAGTTCCTTCTAGGGGGCTTTGGTAGTATGGCAAACCGAAAATTTCAGTCCAGTACCCCGCAACAAGCACGTAATGAGTTTATTAATATTGATTTACTGCCGGATGTAAAACGTCCAAGACAGTTTAACGTGAACCTTATTTTAGTGGTATTAATTGGGGTTGTCTTTACTTGGTTGATTATTTATTTACCTCTAACGGGACGTCAATCGCGTCTTGATGCCGCTCTTGAAACAAATAATGAACTGCAGTACCAGTTAATTTTAGTGAATGAAGAGATTTCTGGGTATAACATTGAACAACATCGCATTGATTATGCGAACCAGATTGAAACACTAGAAACGCTTGGCATTGACTTTGATCGTTACATGGAAACCTTGATGCCAGCCATCCTTAATAACAACACAGACATAACTTTTGTGCAGTTTGATGCGGATACGATGCGGTTCACGTTCCGTGTGCGTTCATCAAATCAAATAAATTTTATGTTTATCGAAGATACACTCTATGAACACGATGACATCGTTGACTCAATTCAACGTGGGGCAATCAGTGATGATGGCACCGGGATGTTTGTGACAGAGTTTGTGATTGGGGTGAAACGCGATGCTTAGTAAACGCCTCAATGACTTTATCTTTATTGGAATTATCGCGATTGTTTTAATTAGTATATTCATTGCGCGTGTGCTTATTTTAGGGCAAATGGATGACCGCATAGAAGATACCGAACAACGCAACATCGGCATTGAAGAACAAATTTGGCAACTTGAAGCCCTTGTTCAAGCGAATCGCCATGAACAATTGCCAAGCATGATTGAAATGTACCGTTACGTCCCGCATCAATTTGATCATGGGCAACTTTATTATTACATTTCGGCGATGATGGAGTTAGCCGGTATTCCAGAAGGCGATCCAACGTATCGTGAGATTCAAATTGGGTCAACCCCGATGACGTTTCCACAAGGGACACCTCTTCGTGAAATATCACAAGAACTGAACGCCCATCGCGTTACGGTTGAATTTGACATCTTAAATGTCGATGCGATTTACGATTTCATCGAGATGCTAGATGAATCGGATCAGTTCTTTATTCTTCACAACTTATACTTTAATATGCCTGATGGGCAGTACTACACACGTGTGACGATGACGTTTGTCACATTCTATGAAGGCTAAAACAAAATCCGTGCTAATCAGCACGGATTTTTTCTATTTCTTCAATAAAAACTTCGAAGAGATTTTCTTGTTTCACTTTGCGGACAATCTCGCCTTTGACAAAGATTAATCCTTCTTTTTTGCCACCGGCTATCCCGATGTCTGCGTCGCGTGCTTCACCAGGACCGTTGACCGCGCAGCCCATGACGGCAACAGTCAAGTTGATGTGCTCTTTGTTTAAGTAATCTTCAACTTGTTTTAAAAGTGGCATCATGTCATAACTTAAGCGTCCGCAGGTCGGACAACTAATCAATTTCGGTGCTTGGTATAAATCAAACGCAGCAAGTAAGGCTTTTGCGGCATTGAGTTCTTCAATGCGTGACCCGCTTAGGGAAATGCGAATCGTGTCCCCAATCCCTTGTTCAATCAATGGGGCAAGCCCAGCGATGCTTTTCATCGTGCCTTGTTTCACCGGACCCGCTTCGGTGATGCCGATATGCAGTGGGTACTCAAATGTCTCGGCAGCTAAGCGGTAAGCATCAATGGCGAGTTGTGGTTCACTCGCTTTTAAACTTAAAATAATGTCGTAAAAATCTAGATCTTCTAATATTTTTACATGACGCTTGGCGCTTTCAATCATCGCCTCTTTGGATTTGCCGTGGATTGTGAGCAAATCCTTTTCAATACTGCCTGCGTTGACCCCGATGCGAATCGGAATCTGTTTCTCTTTGCAGGCTTCAACGACTTTTTTAATGTAGCCGATTTTTCCGATGTTTCCAGGGTTAATACGGACTTTATCGACGCCATTTTCAATCGCGATTAGCGCTAAGCGGTAATCAAAGTGAATGTCCGCAACAAGCAAGACATTCGTTTGTGCTTTAATGGTTTTTAAGGCGTTGGCATCTGCCTCATCTAAAATAGCAAGTCGCACAAGGTCAGCCCCATGGGTTGCATAGGTGTTGATCTCTTGAATGACTTTATCAATGTGTTCGGTTTTGTTGAGGGCCATGGTTTGAAGTACGACCTTGTTTTGGTTCCCTATTTGAAGGTCTCTAACCATCACTTTTCGTGTTTCTGTTCTTTTTCTCATAGTATCACCGCTTTCATTATACAACAATTGCATAAAATTACGATGTTAAGACTTGATTTTTTTAAGTATAAGGTGTATTATAATGTAGTATTTTGTGAGGAGGAATAGCATGAGAGTTCAGTTTGTGTTAAAATGTACAGAATGTAATGATGAAAACTACATTCTTACGAAAAACAAAAAGACGCATCCATCCCGTATGGAAGTTAAAAAGTTTTGTAAAAAATGCGGTAAACAAACCCTTCATAGAGAGAAAAAATAAAAAAACTTCGTCTTTGAAGTTTTTTTTGGTTAGGTGATAAAAATGAAAAAACATATCATAGCGATTGATGTCGGTGGCACGCAAGTTAAAATTGGCGTGTTTGATGAAGCGGGGCAATTGCTTCGTGACTGGCAGTTTAAAACGGATGTACCCAATCTCCTTGATCAGTTAATCACAACCATTGCCCGTCAACCGGAATACGGTGAAGGGCTTTTAGGGATTGGCATTGGGGTTCCGGGAACCGTTAATAGCGATAACCGTATTAATGCGGTAAATATTGGCTGGGAAGATTTTGATTTATACACGGCCTTACGTGAAAAACTCAATGTGCCGATTGCGATTGTGAACGATGCAAATTTGGCAGCCCTTGGTGAATACCATGAAATGAACCTTAAAGAAGACATGGTTTTCTTTACACTTGGAACTGGTGTTGGTGGTGGGATTATTCATGAAGGTGAGCTTATCCGTGGTCACGGTGGTTCAACGGGTGAGTTTGGTCACATGTATATTGGGTATGACAAGGCTTTATGCAACTGCGGAAGACGAGGGTGTT
>SLQR01000109.1 GCA_007131405.1 Candidatus Izemoplasma sp. | reverse complement strand
TATGGAAAAAAAATACAATTTAAAAGAAAACACAACTGCACGAAAAGTCTTACGGATCCTTGGACCAGCGGTCTTTATTCTCGGCTTGGTTTTTGTTGGCGTTGGGATTAGCGATGTTTTTCGAACGTCACAGCCGACACCAGAATTTGGTTCAGTAGGACTAGATGTGGGACGGTTTTATTTAGCCTTTATTGGAATACCTTTGCTTTTTGTGGGTGGAGTGATGACAAGTTTCGGCTACATGGGTAGTGTAATGCGCTATCAAGCTTCACAAGTTGCACCCGTAGGAAAAGATGTTCTTAATTACATGATGGACAACACAAGCGATAGCGTTGGGAATATGACGAAGTCAATTAGTGATGGGTTAAACGGCAAAGAAAAACTGCATTGTGTCGAATGTGGTCACGGGGTAAAAGAAGACGCTAAGTTTTGTAATGAATGTGGTTCTTCACTTGCAAAAACGTGTCCAAAGTGTCAAGCGATGAGTCCACAAAAGGCTAAATTTTGTGATGAATGTGGTTATGACATACGATAAAAAAACAAAAACCAGCATTCGGTTTTTGTTTTTTATTTGATGGAATAGATAACCCCTATAAACTCCCGTGTTTGAATTGGGTCGGATAAGACATGAGTTCCTTTTGAATCCGCTAAAAGCGCGATAGCTTGATCAAGGGGCTCGATGTGTAAAGTCATATTCAACGCACGTTCTTCATCAGTAAGCTTTGGCTGTTGTACTTTCTTGCCAAGGGTGACGCGGTAAAACGTATGTTCTCGGTTCATGCGTTGATGGTATTCTCTAATAATTAAAGTTTTTTTCATGGACTGAACTGAATAACCAGTTTCTTCTAAGACTTCGCGTCTTAAGGCATCGTCTAAGGCCTCACCACATTCCACCCCACCCCCAGGTAATACATAGGTGTTTGAATCTTTGAGGTGCATTAAATAGAGTTGATTATCACAAACGATAACAGCTCTTACGGCTTTGTGAAAGGGTTTGGTTGAATCAAACCCGTTTTCTTTTATTTCAATGACCATAATCCACCTCTTTTGCGATTGTGTCGTTCAGTGCAAACGATTCAATAGTGTCAAAATATCCTTAAGACCAAGCATGTAGCTGTCGTATGAATACTATAAAATATATTTTAACGAATGTTAACACCAAAATCAAACAGGTGTTGATGGGATAAGGTGAATCAAGTGATTCGGATAGGTAATTGTAATACGATTTAAAATAAAAAGGATATCCATGTATTTTGTGATAAAATAAAATGTGTAGACAAAATAGAGGTGTGCCATATGAAAACAATGATTATGAATCATTATAAAAAATACCCACAAATGCAACTCGAAGATATGATTAAACTTGTGTATCAACAGTGTTTTGGTCCAGCCCATCTTTATGATATTCCATCGCTTGAAACCGTGACGGCATACCTTGAAAAAGAACAAAAAGACTTCAAAGACCATAAAACAACGGACACATTTGAAGCCATTGGGAACCACTATGTGCGTGTGTCATTACGAGCAATTCATGATAATACCTTGCCACTTGATGGCTTAGCGACCATGTTTTATGAATCGATGCTCACGAGTCCATTAATGGATGCAAAAACACTTATGACGTTTCGTCAAGGGCTCGACACCATTATCGATTTGGTGGAAAAGAAAACAATTGATTATTCACTTGAAGATACGCTTGATTTTTTAAACGATTACCTTGAAAAGGGCATTCGACCGATACACCATAGTGAAATATATCGTCAACATTATCACCCACACTACCGTGTGGTGCACAAAGAATATATATCATTATAAAGGGGAGTAATAGGGGAAATGGGAAAACATGTTAGGGTAAAGGAGAAACTCTTTAAGGGAATTAAAGACAACCCATCTTTACTTGGCTTTGGCTGCATGCGACTACCGACACGTTTCGAAGATAAGCCAGATATTGATGAGGAAGAAGCGCAAAAGATGATTGATTATGCGTATCAAAAAGGCGTGAATTATTTTGATACAGCTTATCCGTATCATGGAGGATTAAGTGAAACATTTATTGGCAAGGCACTAAAAAAATACCCACGATCGTCTTTTTATCTAGCGAACAAAATGCCTGGGTGGCTCATAGAGTCGGTTGAGGACGCAAAACGTATTTTTAATGAGCAACTCGAAAAATGCCAAGTCGATTATTTTGATTATTATCTTTGTCATGCACTGAATAAAAAAGGGTTTGAGATCTATAAAGAACCAGGAATCATGGATTTTTTGTACCAAATGAAAGATGAAGGAAAAATCAAACATCTTGGGTTTTCCTTTCATGACACACCCGAAGTCCTTGATGATATTATTCACACATTTGATTGGGACTTTGTGATGATACAGTTGAACTACTTAGATTGGGAATTTCAAGACGCTAAAAAACAATACGATATCATTAAAAACTACGGTGTGCCTTGTTTGGTCATGGAGCCAGTTCGCGGTGGCACACTCGCTCAATTATCCGAATCATCTCGAGCACTTTTAAAAGAGGCTCGCCCAGATAAAAGCATTGCCTCGTGGGCGATACGTTACGTGGCTTCACTGGATAATGTGCTGGTCATTTTAAGCGGAATGTCAAATCAAGCACAAACGGACGATAACATTTCTACCTTAACCGAGTTTGAACCCTTAACGGATGAGGAAAAACTTGTGCTAAATAAAGCACTAAAAGTGTTTTTAGATAAGAATACCATTCCGTGTACCGATTGCAAATATTGCTTGCCTTGTCCAGAAGGTGTGAATATTCCTGGCGTTTTTAAGATTTATAACGAGTATGCGTTATCAAAATTTAAAGGTCAGTTTATCAACCGCTACGAAGCGATGAAAGAAAGTGAACGCGCATCGAGTTGCATTGCGTGTGGGATGTGTTTAGAAAATTGCCCACAACGCATTGAAATATTTGATCGAATGTTTGAGATTAATGCATTGTATCAATCCTTGAAACGTGATGCTTAAAAAAAATAGAACACAATGAAAATTGTGTTCTATTTTTCTTTAGTGCAAGCTAAGCCGAAAACACGTAAGTGATGGTTCGTCTCTTGTGATTCAAGGAAAACCGTTTCACGTGCGTTTCGGCCGTACCCTTGAATAATCGCTTCATGATCATTGATGACTTTTAAGTATAGATTCATGACTTGACCGACCATCTTAACACGTAAGATGAGATTGTCTTTTTGTTTTTTAAGTTCTGCAAACTCAAGGAGTTTTTCGTTGTTTTCATTACCATAAGGTTTATATCGCCCAAGCGCATCTTCCCATGCTTGTGTGATGTTTGACGGTTCATAGTTGGTTGCAAAAGCCATGGTAATGCGGTGGTATTTGCGTTGCATTTCAAGGTAAAGAACGGTCCGATCACCAACCGATTCAGGACGGAATCGTAACCCTTTGATGACGCGTGAAATCAGTGGAAGACGGGCAATGATACCGCGTGGCGTAGCGCGATAGTAGCCGTCGTGGCAAGGGGTTAAGGTAAACGTAAAGAGTTGCATTTTATACCGTGCTTTGCCGCTTTTTGTTGGTTTATAGGTAATATTTAAACCAGGCGAAAGAAAACTTTGTTTAAGCGATTCAGGCAGTTCTTTATCCACGATGGTGTAAGCATATTTGCGTTTTGGTACACGGATCCCGAGAAGTTTAAATACCTTAAGCATAATTTTCAAGTTCATTTGCATAATTGCTTTGACGCCAAGTTCACTGTTGGTCATTGCGATAAAGCCAATGTTTAGTTTTGGAAAAATATCAAACGTGCTGTGGTGATAAATGGTGTTTCCACCATGACCAAAGACAGGCCCAACCGCTTTGCTGTTAAAACGATAATAACGGTGTCTTAGTCCTAGTCCAACACGTTCGCTATTTACTTGTTTGTGGATACCATCTGGGCAATCAAGCATCATTTTTAGGGTGTCTTTACGCAGCAGGTTGATGGGGTCTTTATTCATGAAAAATTGCATCAACTTAATTAAATCGTCAAGCGTTGAATAGGTACTTGAACCCGCAGAAATAAGTGTGCCAAGGGGGTCTTCTTTAACTTGGCCTTTGCGGTCAAAGGATTGTGAAAGTATATCACTGTGCTGTTCGCGCTTCTTTTTCGTTTCTAAGATTTTCATCTCAAGTTTCAGGGGCTTAAAAATATGGGTTTTAAGGTAATCAGTGTAGCTTGAGTTTGATGCCGATTCAATAATGAGTCCGAGAAGCGAGTAACCTAAGTTTGAATAGGCATACATGGTGTTTGGTTTGGTGGTGCGGTAGTGTTTTTTTAAGACATCAAGGGTATCAGAAAGGGTGTTTGATTCACTGGTAATTAAAGGATAATCATCCCCAGGTAATCCACTGGTGTGCATCAAGAGTTGACGAATGGTGATGGCCTCATCCCCAAGACGTGATTGAATAGAAAACGTAGGGAGATATTGCGTAATCGGATCGTCGAGTTTAAGCAGCTGATCATCATGAAGTTTTAAGATTGCTAAGGCAGTAAGCATTTTGGTGCTTGAACCAATCATCATGTGTTGCTTGGGGTCGTTTGGTTCGCCAGTTTCATCGACAGTTCCATACTGGTAGGAAAAATATGTCTTATCCGGTCCGACGATGGCAAAATTTGCGCCTTTAACTTTGGCTTTTTTGCAGGCCTTTTTAATAATCTGTTCAAACGTGTGTTTCTGTTTGGTTGGAATACGTAGTTTTTTCATAAGTAGACTGCGCCTCCTTGGTTTTTAAACCTCTTTGGTTTCATTGTATCATAAGCGTTGATAATTACACGATAAAAAAAGCGGATGCACACGGCAACCGCTTTGGGTTAGAGATTGGTTTTTTCGATATAGTCACTTGGTACGGTTTCAAGGGCGGCTAATAAGAATCCAATCAATGTACCGCGGTCACAGGAGGCACCACCAAATTGGGTGTTTAGTTTAATGGCTTCTTCGAAGGAATTGGTGTGTTGTAAAATCGTGAATGTCAGAGGCAATGCGTAACCAATGGCACACGAGGTTTCAACAATCTTTAACATATCTTTAGGTGTTTCCATGTTCAACGCCATTGTGCACTTAAAGCCAAACTGCATCGGAATTTTAACGAGTGAGGCTTTTAAAGCTTCGTTTAGCGAGGTTTTCTTTGCTTCCTCAATGATGAAGTCGAAGACATCGTAAAAAGCTTTATAATCTTCATTATCAGTGAATGCTTGCGCAAGTTCCCAGGCTTTTTCATTGGGTAAATCAAGTGCTTTTGTGGCGAAGTAAGGAATAAAGCCAATCAGTTGGTTATCGTTCATTTCAGGGTATGTGTCTTCGGTTTTTAAGTCGTCAATCAAACGGCTATAGACGAGTTTTTTTCCGTAAGACTCAATCCATCCATAATAATCACCACCGGGCTTTATGTGTTCATAAACGAGTGTTTCATAGTTTTCCTTAGTTAAGTCTGGGTTTTCTTTTAAAGCTTGATAAAGCCACCTTAGGATCTCGCCTTGTAAGCTGACATCACCAACATTGGCCGCGGGATAAGCTAAAACAGCTTTACGCGCGCGTTTATATTTTGCCGCGTCAACGGGTTGGAAAATTAGGTCTTGTTCTTTGGCAAGGCGTTCAAGATAAGGGATATTGTAAATCCAATTAAATCCCATGCTTGCAGCGTTGGCAACGAGTGCCCCTTGTAGTTGTTTGTTCATTCTATCATCTCCTCAATTCTATTATAACAAATATTTGATTAATCGATGCATTGGAACTGTTTTATTTGACAAGGTTAGGCCAGCATGTTACACTTATTTTAGACCCCCCTATACGGGGGTAGAAGGAGGAACCATGAAACGAACCCTAACGATCCCCAACTTAACCTGCCCAGGCTGCACATGTGGGCATTGTGCTGAAGCTTTAATTGACCAGCTAACACACCTTAATGGTGTGGCGTCAATAGAGGCTAATTTTCATGAAAAAACATTAACCATTACCTATCAACCTTCATTAACGATTGAAGGCTTGGTTGAACAGATACAAAGTCAAAACTATGAGGTGAGTAACGATGAAAACATTAAAACTAAAAATTGATGGGATGAGTTGCGCTTCCTGCGTAAACACCGTTGAGACATCTTTAAATAAAACCGAAGGTGTGAACGAAGCGCGCGTAAACATCACAAATGATACAGGAACAGTCACTTACGACGACACTATTATTTCTGAAGATGAGGTCATGAAGGTGATTCGCGACAGCGGATACGAACCCCGTAAAGATGAATCCAATGTAAAAAAAATTACCATGCTGGTAGAAGGCATGACGTGCGCTACCTGTGTTGGTAAAGTCGATAAAACGGTGAAAGCACTTGAAGGCGTATCGGATGTTAATGTCAATATTGCGACCGATAAATTAACGTTTACATATGATGCATCGGTGATTCGTATTTCCGCGATTAAAAAAGCCGTTGCCGATATTGGCTATGAAGCTTTTTTACAAGAAGAAATCGATGAAACCGTTGACCCTGAAGTTCAAAAAATGGAGCGTGCTGGCAAACGCATGAAATATGCGGCAATCCTTGCGACAATCATTATGTCGATGATGGTTGTTCATATGTTTGTTTATCCGATTCCTGGGTACACAGTAATCACCGCTATTTTAGCGGCGCCGATTGTCTTTTATTTAGGAAAACATGTGCATAAAGCAAGTTTTAAATCGCTTAAAAACTTGCGTCCAAATATGGATGTCTTAGTCTCAATGGGGTCTTTACCGCCTTACCTCATTGGGTTAATGGGTCTTTTTATGCCGATTACAACATTCATTGAAATGTCCGCGATGATTATGACATTTCACTTAATCGGTAAATATTTAGAAACCCGCGCGAAAGGAAAAGCTTCACAGGCCATTAAAAAATTGATTGAACTTGGCGCAAAAACTGCGCGTATTCTTGTGGATGGGGAAGTGACTGAAGTCCATGTGAATGAACTCGATGAAGGCGACATCATGATCATTAAACCGGGTGAAAAGATTCCAACCGATGGGGTGATTATTGAAGGTGAAAGTGCCATTGATGAATCCATTGCGACTGGTGAATCAATGCCGGTGACTCGCAAAACAGGAGACCAAGTAATTGGGGCAACACTGAATAAACAAGGTGCATTAAAAGTAAAAGTCACCAAAGTTGGCGATGACACGTTCCTCTCACAAGTTATTAAACTCGTCGAAGAGTGTCAAGGCTCAAAAGTACCGATCCAAGAGTTTGCGGATCGTATTACAGGCTACTTCGTCCCAGCTGTTATGGTGATTACCGCACTCACCTTTACATCGTTTTTGGTGTTTTCGAATTTTCACTTAAGCATACTACAGCGTTTTGAAAGTGTGTTGCCGTGGATTAATACGGACTTAACACCACTTACCCTAGCCTTTATTACCGCCACGGCAGTCATGGTTATTGCTTGTCCGTGTGCGCTTGGACTTGGAACGCCGACCGCACTGATGGTTGGGAGTGGAAAAGGTGCAGACAACGGCATCTTAATCCGAAATGGTGAAGCAGTACAAACACTAAAAGATATCCGTGTGATTGCGTTTGATAAAACAGGAACCTTAACATACGGAAAGCCACAAGTAACCGATATGGTCAGCGTTGAAGAAGATGAAGCAACGCTACTTACGATTGCGGCATCACTCGAACAAAGTTCAGAACACCCACTTGCGCATGCGGTGATTGAAAAAGCAAAAGCAAACAACATTGAACTCAAGCCGATTACAAACTTTGAAGCGGTGACAGGTAAAGGGATAATTGGGAAAATTAATGATGATCATCTTTATGTGGGTAACCGTAAATTACTCGATGATTATGGCATTGAATACGCGTCATATGAAGACGACATGGAACGCTTAGAATATGAAGCGAAAACCGTAATTGCCGTGGCGAAAAATAAAACGTTAATTGGCTATTTAGCGATTGCGGATGCGTTAAAAAAAGAAGCGAGTGAAGTGATTCGTGCGATTGAAAACATGGGCATTAAAACCGCGATGATCACTGGCGATAATGAACGCACAGCAAGAGCGATTGCTAAACACGCTGGAACAACTCATGTGATTGCTAATGTCATGCCCGATGGGAAAGTTGATGAAATTAAAAAACTTCAATCGGAGTATGGGTTAGTCGCTATGGTAGGCGATGGGATAAATGATGCACCCGCCTTGAAACAAGCCAATGTTGGTATGGCCATTGGGACAGGAACAGATGTTGCGATTGAGGCAGCAGATGTTACGCTTGTTCGTGGCGACTTAGAATCAATCTTAGCAGCCATTGTCTTGTCTAAAGCAATATTCCGTAAGATAAAAGAAAACTACTTCTGGGCATGGTTTTATAATGCCGTTGCGATTCCATTTGCGGTGATTGGACTCTTGCACCCAATGATTGGGGCAGCCGCGATGTCTCTAAGTTCATTGAATGTTGTTTATAATTCGCTACGCTTACGTAAAGTCTCATTAAAAGGAGCGAAGTACCGTGAAGCATAATCATAAAGAATCGCTGAACCTCTTAAAAACAGCACGTGGTCAACTGGATGCGGTTATTCGCATGACAGAAGATGATCGTTATTGCGTTGATATTGCCATGCAAATTGCGGCACTGGAATCGCTCGTTCGTAAAGCAAATCTATCGATTCTTAAAAACCATTTAGAAACCTGTGTGCGTGAATCGTTTGATGAAGGCAAAGCCGATGAGAAAATTGATGAAGTGATTAAAGTATTAGGGAAATATGTTAAATAAAAAAATCCTTCACAGGATTTTTTATTTGGACGGTGTCTTGTTCTTTTCAATGGATAAAATAATACCAAGTATCATGGCGGAAAATAGTGCCCCAACAATAAAAGCAATGCCAAAGATGGCAAGCCCTAAACTCGCAAACCCTTCATCGATGATAAAGGCAACCGCTAAGATAATCGCCCCTAAGAAACCGGCAATCATGGGAATAAGAAAGCCAAGAATGGGTTTTACTTTTGCCAAATAATAGTTAAGGATTGTGACGACAAGGAATAGTGAAATGACTGTTAATATGGGTGTTAGTATGTGTTGGTTTAATACCATCACCATCATCCTTTCTATACCGGCATTATAGCATGCAAGAAAATGTCTTATGGCTCATATGCATAAAGATTTAACACAATTTCGTGCTTTTCATGTATAATATAACCCGAGGTGATACCATGAAAACACTACTCTTTTTGGTTGCGGGTGGATCAGCATCTGGGAAAACAACGGTGGTTGAAGAAATATTAAAGCACACAAGCAGCGATGATGTGCTGATCATCAAACATGATGATTATTATCACAAACAAGACCATCTATCGATGGAGGCACGCCGTCAAATTAACTATGACCACCCTTCATCACTTGACAACGATTTACTGCTTGAGCATTTAACGAAACTGTTAAAAGGAGAAACGATTGAAAAACCACTGTACGATTTTGTGCAAAACACCCGAAGTAAAGAGACAGAAATCGTTGAGCCTCGACCGATTATTATCGTTGAAGGCATCCTTATTTTAGAGAACGCGAATATACGCAAACTGTCAAACATGAATATTTTTGTGGAGTTGGATGACGATACACGCTTTATTCGTCGTTTAGTTCGCGATATGAACGAACGGGGTCGAACCCTTGATAATGTTATTAATCAATATTTAAGTACCGTCAAACCGATGTATCACCGTCATATTAAACCAACGAAACGTTTTGCGGATGTCATTATTCCTAATGATCATAAACACGATATTGCGGTTGATTTGCTTGCTACAAAAGTAAAAGATTACTTACAATCAATCAAGTAACCCAAACACCACATTTGTGGTGTTTTTTTTAGGGTTGGTTTGACATCAACGATTCACTATGTTAGGGTAAAGATTAATGATAAAAAAAGGAGTTTTATTTTGGTTTTTAAAAAGATTATTGCATTAAGTTTATTTGTCGTGCTCATGGGGGTAACAGCCGCATGTTCATCAAGCGAGTCAGATGATTATGCCATTGCCACGGTGAATGATGAAGAGATTATGGCGTCAGAATATTATGAATCCGTTGACCGTATGGTTGAAAATTATGAACGTCAAGGGATGGATTTTAGTTCCGAACAAGGCGCAATGTTTTTAGCGCAAATTGAACAACAAGCATATACCATGCTGATTCAACAAGCGGTTCTTTATCAAGCAGCGGAAAGCGAAGGACTCATCGCAACCGATGACGAGGTTGAAGATGAAATCGATGCGATTCGTTCAAGTTTTCCAAGTGAAGAAGACTTTGAAGAAGCTTTAGAAATGAACGGATTTACGATGAGCCGTTTTCGTGAGATGTTGTTGCTGGATTTATCGATTGAGAATTATTTCAATGCACACATGGATGAAATTGAAGTAACGATGGATGACATCTTTCATTTATACCAAGAGTATGAAGTAGAGTATGAAGCACAAGGCGAAGAAATGCCTACGTTCTCAGAAGTTCAAGATCAACTTGAAGCACAATTACGTCAAGAAGCAAAAGATGCTCAAGTTTCAGTTATTTTGAATGAACTTATGGAAGAAAGCACGATTGAAGATCTTCGTGAAGCAGCTTAATACAAGCTGCTTTTTTTATGGTAAAATAAGGTATTGAATGAAAGTAGGTGGTTTAATGAGTCGTGAAACTTCGGTTGCATTGCGACAAACACTTTTGTATCAAGTGTATGTTCGTAATCACACACGTGAAGGCTCGTTTAAAGCGTTAATTAAGGACTTAGATCGGATTAAAGCATTAGGCACAGATGTCGTCTATTTGCTTCCTATTCATCCCATTGGCGAAGAAAAACGCAAAGGCAGTTTAGGAAGCCCGTATGCAATTAAGGATTATTATGCTTTGAATCCTGAACTTGGAACACTTGACGATTTTGAGCATTTTATTCGCGAAACACACGCCCGTGGCATGAAGGTTATGATGGATATTGTGTTCAATCATACCTCACCCGATTCAATCTTGATTAAGGAACACCCGGAGTATTTTTATCGCAATAATGAAGGCAAGTTTGCGAACCGTGTTGGTGATTGGTGGGATATTGTGGATTTAGATTATGCCAACAATCCTGGGTTACAAACCTATCTCATTGAGAATTTACTGTATTGGCAACGCCTTGGTGTGGATGGATTCCGCTTTGATGTGGCTAGTATGTTGCCACTCAATTTTTTAGAAGCCATGGCAAAAGCGCTTAAAGCAAATGACTCAAATGTGTTACTGCTGAGTGAATCAGTGCATGAAAGTTTTGTTCGCTCCATCCGTAATCATGGGTTTGCTTGCTTAAGTGAAGGTGAAATTTTTCAAGTCTTTGACATGGCTTATGATTACGATACGCATGTAGCGTTTGAAGCGTACTTAAAAGGGGAGTGCTCATTAAAGACGTATAAGGATGAATTGCTTAAACAAGAAGCCATCTATCCCGCAAATTATGTAAAACTTCGACAGCTTGAAAATCATGATTTTGGTCGCATTGCGGATAAACTGAACGGCAATCATCGGAAACTGATGCACTGGCACGCCTTTATGTTTTTTAATAAAGGCGCAACGATGGTGTTCAGTGGCACAGAGTACAGCGCGATGCATCATCCGAGTCTTTTTGATAAAGACACAATCTCACGTGAAGGAAAAGACCTTAGTCTTTTTATATCAAGGCTTGCCCAGCTTGTAAAAGATAACCGTTTTTCAGAAGGTATTTTTCACCTTGAAACCGAAGGCGATGTGATGGTTGGTTCGTATAAGTTAGGCAATAAGGAAGCACTTGGTGTCTTTCACTTTGGCGAAGGCAAACAGACGATAAACGTGTCTTTTGATGATGGTGAACACGTCAATCACGTGACGCAAGAAACCGTTGTGATTAATGATCATAGACTGACGGTTTCGGATGAGCCGATTATTATCATGAAAAACTAAACATCAAGGAAGTCATTGCGACTTCCTTTTTTATGATAAAATAAGAGCAAAGGCGGTGATTGATTATGCATCAGTTTGAAGAGAATTTAGGGATAATGAATGTTGAAGAACTCAACCGAATCAAAGCATTGAAGGTTATGATTGTCGGACTTGGTGGCTTGGGTGGGCATGTGGCAAACACACTTGTAAGACTAGGCGTGCAACATTTGACGTTATCGGATTCAGACCGGTTTACGTTAAGCAACTTAAATCGTCAACTATTTTCACATCATGAGACCATCAATGAGTTTAAAGTCGAAGTTGTTCGTGATGGCTTACTCGAAATAAATCCGAATGTTGATGTTATTGTGTATGAAGAAAAAGTACAGCATCTTGAGGATTATTTATTTGCCGATGCGGATGTTATTATTGATTGCGTTGATCACATTCCAACAAAACTTTACCTTGAAACCATGGCAAGCAAAGCTCAAAAGCCTTTGCTTCATGGGGCGATTGCTGGATGGTATGGGCAGTTTGGGTTCGTGATGCCAAATAGCGCGATGTTAAAGGAACTCTATCAAGACCGTCAAGAAGGCATTGAAAAGACATTGAGAAGCCCATCGTTTACACCAGCTATTGTGGCAAACATGATGGTCGCAGAACTGGTGAAATACATAAAAAAGGATAAAGGAACGCTAATCAATGAGCTTGCATCGATTGATCTTTTGACGAACGAAATTCAATCGTTTTTTAAACGCTAGGAGGCAACGATATGGTGACTGTTAAATGTTTTCATTTATTACGCAGTAAATATGGTATTGAAGAACTTACCGTTAAGTCAGGGACGGTTCGCTCTATTCTTGATGCAATGAAACAAAGATATCCAAGCATTGATGAAGCGGATTTTACGCAAGCAATTATGTTTATTAATCAAGAAAAAGTCATGCATCTCGATCGTTTTGATGAATGTGTCGAGGATGGCGACGTGGTTATTTTTACAAACTTTGTCGGTGGGGGATAGAATTACTACGCATTATTTTTTGTCTTTTTCAGGGTAAAGTCTAACTATATCCCTTATATTAGGGGGGTAAACTTTTTATGGTTTAACGTATAAAAATGAGGTGGCAATCGAGTTAATCGCATGATTAAGCGTTTTCATTGTTTGTAATCTATTTTAGATAGTGATATTATAATAGTAATACAAATAAAAAAGAAGGTGGTAACTTATGGAATTATTCATTGCTTTAATTCCGGCGCTAGTTATGATCGCGCTGGTCATCATCACGCGTAAAGTATTACTTGCTTTATCAATCGGGGTGTTGCTTGCAGCATTCATTTATACCGATTACCATGTTTGGAATACCATTGTTTACATAGCGGAAAGTTTATGGGGTATTCTGACAAGTTTTGATTGGTATATGCCGATTGTTGGATTTGTTGTCATTATTGGAGCGATCACCTCTGTTCTTGCTTTAACGGGTGGGATTCGTGCTTTTGCTGATTGGGCTATCTCGAAAATTAAAAGTCCTATGGCTGCAAAACTTACAACGTGGGTTTTAGGTCTTCTTATTTTTATCGATGACTACTTTAATGCCCTTGTAATCGGAGAAGTCACGAAGCCGATAACCGATAAGTAGAAGGTATCGCGCGCGAAACTATCGTATATTATTGACTCTACAAGTGCACCGGTGGTTATCTTAATGCCGATTTCAACTTGGGGAGCTTACATCATTGGGATTCTTGGTGGCCTTTTCGAAAGTGAAGGGTACACGGTTCATGGTGGCTTTGGTGGCTTTGTGGCTGCTGTGCCTTACCAGTTCTATCCAATCACGGCGATTATCATGGTTTTCTTAATTGCACGTTTTAACATTAACCTCGGTGCGATGAAAGAGTATGAAGATAAAGCACGTGATGGCGATGACATCTCAAAAATGGATACAGAAGTTGTTAGTGAAGATGAGGTTAAAGGAACCAAAGCAACTCAGTGGAACTTAATTGTTTCGATTTCAGTCCTTGTTTTAACAACCTTATTCTTAATGTTTATGGCAGCTGGATTCCAACCATTAGCCTTTATGGACCAAGATATCACGGTTCCACTGTTCTTTGGTGGGGTAGCTGGATTAGCTACGGCGATTATCTTTGGTTTATTCGATCGCGATGTTCCACCAAAAGATCTCGCGATTGTTAGTGGTAAAGGGATTTGGGGAATGGTTAAGTCTGCTGTGGCTATTTTAATCCTTGCGTGGATGGTTGCAGGTTCAATCCAAGCGCTCGGTGTTGGACCAATGGTTGCCGATATTATTTCAGATTCAAATATTGGCGTTGCGTTCTTACCATTAATTATGTTTATTATTGCGGCACTTATTGCGTTTGCAACCGGAACCAGTTGGGGTGCCTTTGGGATTTTACTTCCAATTGCCGTCCCAATTGCAATGGCGACAGATCCTGCCTATATGGCAGCGATTGTTGCATCCGTATTGGGTGGCGCTGTGGTTGGTGATCATTCATCACCTGTGTCCGATACAACCGTTTTATCTGCGACGGGTGCACGTTCAAAACTGCACGCTCACTTTATCTCACAGTTGCCGTATGTTATGGTTGCATCTGGAATTGCCGCACTTGGGTACTTAATGTATGGATTAACCGAAATAATTTTCTTATCGTACATTGTCTTGGCCATCGGGCTTACCGTTTTTGTGTATTTAAACAAAGCGGTGCTCGATAATGCGGAAGAAGAAGTCGATGTTGAAGTTGATGTCGACTAAATAAACACTTAAGCGGAGAACTTTTCTCCGCTTTTTTAATGGGTTTGTGTGGTGTTTATAAGTTGACCTATATTATTAATTCGTATACAATGTATTTGGAGTGTGATAACATGTCAATTGAAACAATTGTGATTTATGGACTGGCTTTTATTTTAGTGATTATCTCGGTGATTAAAGATCCGTTAAAAACGAAGAAGGGGCTGATTAAAGGGGTAAAAAGTTTTGTCAAATTGATCCCGGTGTTGGTGCCGCTATTTTTGTTAATTGGTATTTTACTGGCGGTGGTTACCCCAACATTTATTTCGTCTTTATTAGGTGAAGAGAGTGGGTTATTGGGGTATATTTTTGGTTTATCAATCGGAAGCATTACGTTTATGCCACCTTTTGTGGCGTACCCACTTGGGGCTGAACTCTTAGAACACGGTGCAGCGTATCCGCAAGTGGCTGGGTTCTTGGTTGCGGTGATGAGTGTTGGGCTTGTTTATTATGCCGCTGAAAGCACCTTTTTTAGTAAAAAGTCGGCGATTTACCGTAACGCTGTGAGTTTGATTGGTGCGGTGGTTGTGATTATGGTTGTGATGGTGGTGTTTACATGATGCGTTTTATGAAAGGCAATAAGTTTCTAATTTTTGGTTTATTTTTACTGTTGGTGCTATCTGTGATTGATATGAATTATACGTATCGTGCACTTGATAACACATGGAATAGTTTACTCAGTATGCTCATCATTGTGCCACCAATATTTATCTTAATTGGGTTGTTTGATGTATGGGTGCCGCGTGAAACGATTATTCATTTACTGGGTGAAGAATCTGGTATGAAAGGCATGGCACTCGCGTTTTTCTTAGGTGCTTTCAGTGCGGGGCCAACGATTGCCGCATTTCCTTTGGCAATGGTGATGTTAAAGAAGGGCGCAAAATACAGCAATGTTTTGTTTTTCTTGATGGTATGGAGTTCGTTAAAACTTCCGATTGTGTTTTTTCAAATCACAACGCTTGGTTTTAAGTTCTCAATGATTATTAATATTACGATGTTAATTATATTTATTATTACCGCATTAATCTCGCCGCTATTTTTTACAAAAGATGAATTAAAAGTGATGGAACAAAAAGCGGAGCAATACACAAAGTAGGCTTTTATGGCTTGCTTTTTTATTTGTGCAAAAAAAATAATACATATAATTTATTGAATGGACTATCTATATTTGATAGTATAAAGACATAGGTAGGGATTGGATGAAAATATTGGTTGTTATGTTCATAAGTTTATTTGTGTTAATTGGATGTAATGGTGAAGAAGAGCGTTTGATTCATTTTGAAACGTATCAAGGCAGTTCGATGGAGAGTGTTCCGATGCAAAGCACCCTTGAGGACCTTGATATGCCATCTAGAATAGGTTTTACGTTTGAAGGATGGTATTTTGATCAGCGCTTAGATGAGCCTTTTACTCAAGAAGGTCTTGCTGAAAAATACGAAGATGAAACCATCAAAGAGATTACATTATATGCCTCATGGACACCACTCTATAGTTTTACGAGTTATGGTGATGGGTATATTATTCGAGGATTCTTTGATGAACCTTTCGAAACCGTACACATTCCAGAAACCATTAATGATCGTCCGGTGCTTGCGATTGCCGGTTATGCTTTTGACAATGATTCGATTATTAATGAAGTCTATATTCCTGAAGGCGTTACAGTAATCGGAGTGGGGGCCTTTCAAGGATCATCCATCAGTTCGGTCATCTTTGAAGGAACACCCGCGTTAGAAGAGATTAAACTTAATGCATTTTCAGACACTAAGCGATTAAAAGAAATTGAAATTCCAGCGAGTGTCATAAGTATTGAATCAAATGTGTTCTCGGGCAGTTCGGTAGAAACGGTAACGTTTGCAAAGAATGCACAACTTAAAACGCTTGATGGATTTCAAAATATGTCATATTTAAAGTCGATTCATATACCAGCAAGCGTGGAAATCATCTCGGCCTTAGTCTTTTCGGGAGCAGAGCGTTTAGAGCAGGTAACCTTCGAAGAAGGCAGTCAGGTTCAAAGGATTGAAGAGGGTGCTTTTAGGGGACCAAATAGGATAAGAGAACTGGAAATTCCAGCCAGTGTTCAATACATTGGTGTTTATGCTTTTCGCGAAAGTACCCGTTTGCATACCGTGACGTTTGAAGAAGGCAGTCGGTTAGAGGAGATTATGCATGGGGCCTTTCAAGGCACGCGTAGTCTAACGGAAATAACCATTCCAGCAAACGTCATGTACATTGGAAAAGATGCCTTTCGAGTTTCAGCATTTAGCACGCTAGAGAAGGTCGTTTTTGAAGAAAATAGTCAACTTGTAGGCATCGACAATGGTGCGTTTGCGTTTAGTGCGTTAAAAGGAGAACTTGATATTCCTGATAGCGTTATATTTATTGGTGATGAAGCGTTTAGACAAACCATGCTTTCTGCAATAAATTTCGGTCAGAATAGTCAGCTAAAGGCTATTGGTGAAGGCGCTTTTTATGGCAGTTTTATTGAACAGTTTGAACTTCCAGAGCATGTAGAATTCATTGGCATGAGCGCATTTTATAACACGTATTTTTTAGAAACCCTTTCCTTTGGAAACAATGTGCTTATTGACGTTTTGGGTAATGAAATGTTTGCGTATAATGGCGCAATTGAACGTTTGATTGTCCCAGATCATATTCGCACAACGGATTTCTTAACGTTTGCGCACATGGCAGCATTAATGCACATTGAATTTGGGGCGGATTTTGAGTATTTAGCGCCGTTAACGTTTAAGAATTCAAGTCAGTTAGAGACAGTCATTTTCCACCGTACCGATGGGATTGTTGAGATGAGTCTTGGCGAAGATAGTGAAGAATCTCCATTCTTAGGTGTGAGTGACCATCTTATTATTTATGTGCCGGATGCACTTTATGATGACTATCTCGCAGACGGTGTTTGGTCGCAGTTTGCCCAACACATTGAAAGACTATCGAATTACCAAGCTTAAGCCATTAAGAACGAAACGTTTGTTTCGTTCTTTTTTTGATATTCAAGGTGTTCTGGGCTATAATAGATTTAGTGCAATATGGAAGGAAAATAGCGATGAAAGAAAAACAACTAAAACGTGTGATTAAATATGAAAACGCCTTTTTGCAAGTCGTTGAAGACGATGTGCTTTTGCCGAATAATAAAGCGACTAAACGTGTCGTGGTTAAACATATAGGGGCAGCGTGTGTGTTGCCAATCACAAAGAAACATACGGTTATTTTAACCAGGCAATACCGCTACGCGATTGAAGCGGAAAGTTTAGAAATACCTGCGGGGAAAAAGGATACAGTAAATGAAGATGGGCTTCAATGCGCTAAGCGTGAACTTGAAGAAGAAACGGGGTACACAAGCAGTGATTTTTCGAAGTTAACTGAGATTTATACGGCGATTGGGTTTAGCGATGAATTGGTGGAAATTTTTGTCGCAAAGGATTGTGTCGTGATGGCTTCACCGCCTGCACAAGACGCGGATGAATTCATTGAAACCGTCGAAATACCACTCGATGAAGCGATTCGGATGGTGGATGATGGGGAAATTCGTGACGCAAAGACGGTAGTGGCTCTATTATATATAGGAAAAAATAAGGTTTGACGATAAGCATTTTCATGATATAATAACGACGTTTAGGACTAGGAGTGGTATGATGAAACAATTCTTGATGCTACGCTACAAACTGTTTTTGGTCTTGCTTATTTTTTGGTTTTTATTGACGCATAACTTTCGTATTGAGACCATTTTAGCGGGAATCTTTATTTGTGGTGTGGTAACGATTATGACACACAATGTACTTTATGACGATCAAGGGTATGTCTACCATGCGGTACGAGTAAGAACGATGGTTGTCTAC
>SLQR01000100.1 GCA_007131405.1 Candidatus Izemoplasma sp. | reverse complement strand
GATAAAGGGTACACGATTTATGATGGAAAAGGGTTGCTTTTAATGCCCGCGCTTGTCGTTGGTCACACGCATATTTACT
The DNA here is from genome assembly GCA_007131405.1 of Candidatus Izemoplasma sp. Classification (GTDB taxonomy): domain Bacteria; phylum Bacillota_I; class Bacilli_A; order Izemoplasmatales; family Izemoplasmataceae; genus SLQR01. The sequence goes on along the minus strand of SLQR01000100.1, from coordinate 19,044 downwards.
CGACGTTTGCCCGTGGATTATCAATGCCGTTTAACCCGTCAAACTTCCAAGAAATTTTGGATCAGTTATGGTGGCGTTTGGATGGCGAAATCGATGCTGAAATAACCTATTATAGTGGGTTAGTGCATGCGATTGATAGTGTGAAAAACGGGGTGGGAACCTTGATTGATCATCATGCAAGTGGTCGTGGGATCCGCGGAACACTTGGCGTATTAAAAGAAAGTGTTGTCAATACGGTTGGGTTGCGAGGACTGTTTTGTTTTGAAACAAGCGATCGGTTTAATGTTGATGATGCGATCAATGAAAATTTGACGTTTTTCTCACAAGAGGAAACAGGCTATGTTGGTGCACACTTTGGGTTGCACGCTTCGATGAGTTTGAGTGAAGAAACGTTAGAGCAAGTGTCGAAAGTTTTAAAAGGTCGACCGATTCATATTCATGTAGCGGAAAGTGAATTGGACCAAGCCGATGCCCTTGAACATTACGATGAGCGTGTTATTGAGCGTCTTGATCGTCATCAACTGTTAAATAAAGACAGCATTATTGTTCATGGACTCTATTTGAATGACAACGAACTTGATATTATTAAAGAACGTGAATGCGTGGTCGCATTAAATGTGTCTTCAAACATGAATAACGGGGTGGGGCTACCACTTTATCACAAACTCAAATCGCGTAACATTCCAGTCATCATTGGAAATGACGGATTATCAACAACCATCACAACGGAATATTTAACGTTGCTTTACGCGATGCATTTAAACGATAAAACCCCGACCAAATTCGGACTTGATGATCTTTTATGGATTATCGACAATACCTATAAATACGTCTCACGTCGTTTAGGTATTCAACTTGGTCGCATTCAAGTTGGGTACGCGAGTGACTTTAACTTAGTAGCTTATCAAGCACCGACACCGATGGATGAAAGCAATGCGTTTGGGCATTTATTTTATGGCATGTTTCATAGCTATAAACCGCGACATGTTTTTATAAACGGAATTTTAGTTGTTCGAGATTATGAAGTTAATCCCGCACTGATGCATAAAGCAAAAGAAGCGAAAAAAGAAGCAAGACGGCTTTGGAAACGACTACAAGAAGGAGCGTGATTCGATATGAAACTGCATACGACAATTGATGGGTTATCGTTAAATAATCCACTTATGCCTGCGGCTGGACCCTTAGTTGGGGATGATAAAAAAATGCACTTTTTGCAAGAGGCAGGGTGTGGAGCCATTGTTAGTAAAACCATTTCAACACAAGACGCACAGATACCAAAACCATGCATCTATGGAGATAAAACGTATGTAATGAACAGTGAGTTGTGGAGTGAACACTCGATGAAGCAATGGAAAGAAACGTTCTTACCGAATTTCATGAAACGTAAAGATCGTCCATTAATCATTAGTGTTGGCTACACCAAAAGCGACATGGAAATACTGATTCCGATGTTTGATGAATTTGCGGATGCCTTTGAAGTCTCTACGCATTATGTTGGGACCGATTTATCGGTTATTCAAGATACCGTGAAAACCATTCGTCACTATACGCGTAAACCGCTTTACATGAAAATTAGTCCGCATTTACCCGATGTCGCAGGGTTTGCTAAGGCCATTAAAGCAGCAGGCGCGAATGGCATTGTCGCCATTAATTCTTTAGGGCCAACAATGCGCATTGATGTTGATAAACGACGCATTGTCTATGGCAATGAAGAAGGCTTTGTGTGGACGAGTGGCCCAGCGATTAAACCGTTGGCTTTAGCAGCGGTCTATAAAATCAAACAAGCCGAACCCGATTTGACCGTCATTGGCGTTGGTGGGATTGAATCAGCTGAAGATGTTATTGAATTTTTGCTTGCAGGCGCAAGTGCTGTGCAAATGCTCTCAGCAGCACTCATTAAAGGCAAAGGCCTGTATAAAAAAATTCTCGACGACTTGCCGAAAACCTTAGAAAAATATGGGTTTAACAGCATTGAAGAAGTCATCAACACAACGCTGAAAAACCAAGTCAAATACAAAGCAAGTACACCAACCCTTATCGAAGATAAATGCATTGAATGCATGCTTTGTGTTAAAGTTTGCCCATATTTTGCCATTGAGTTCAACCAAAAAATCACCTTTGACCCAAAAACGTGTTTTGAGTGTGGTCTTTGTGTATCAAAATGCCCAACAGGTGCGATTGAAATGGAAGGGTTATAGGAGGGATTCAGATGAAAGACATTAGCAAATCCGTAGAAAAAATTGATGCGAAAGAAAAAATAAGTGGCCGCATGAAGTATGTGTCCGATTACAAAATGGATGACATGCTTTATGCAAAAACGGTGCGTTCAACCCAGTGCCATGCCAAGATAAAAGCCATTCACCTACCCGAACTGCCTAAAGGATACTACACCGTCGATTACCGTGATATTCCTGGTGAGAATTTTGTCAAAATGATTTTTGAGGACTGGCCCGTGTTTGCCGAAGAGACCGTGAATTATATTGGTGAACCTATTTTACTCGTTGTTGGGAAAGACAAAGCGGTGATTCAATCGATAATCCGAGACATCACGATTGATTATGAACCACTTAAACCAACATTTGAATACACAAAAAGTGAAGTGCATTACCACTACACAAAAGGCAACCCAAAACCCATCTTTGATAAACATAATCAACACATTGAATATACGTATAAAACAGGCTATCAAGAACAGGCTTACATTGAACCTCAAGGCTTTATTGCTTACTTAGAAGGTGAACGCATTGTTCTTGAAGGGTCTATTCAAGCGCCATATTATGTTAAAAATGCCGTGGTAAATACCATGGCTTGTGAAGCAGATGCTATTCGTGTTATTCAAACCACGGTTGGTGGCGCTTTTGGTGGGAAGGAAGAATTTCCTTCCGTCATGGGTTGTCAGTTAGCGGTGGCTGTTCATAAGATAAAACAACCAATTAAACTGATTTATGAACGTGAAGAAGACATGGAAGTTACTACAAAACGCCATCCATCTAAGATTGTCATGACCGCAGCGATTGATAGTAACCAAAAAATTGCTGGACTCCATGCACGTGTTGCCCTTGATGGTGGTGCGTATGTGGGATTAAGCAGCGTTGTGTTATCCCGAGCAATGATAGCAGCAACCAATGCCTACACCATTGATCACCTTGATATTGAAGGCGATGTTTACCGTACCCATACCGTACCGAATGGGGCATTTCGAGGGTTTGGGGCGCCACAAATGATTTTTGCGATTGAAATGTTTATGCATCATATTGCACACACGTTAAAAATCGACCCATTTGCGTTTCGCATGAATCACCTTGCAAAACAAGGCGATTTAACCTCGACAAGTGGTACGTTCCGCGACCCAATACTGATGCCTGAAATGATAAAAAAGGCGTGTGACATATCGAATTATCATGAAAAGGTCAAAACGTACAGTGACCCAAAAGTTCGTAAAGGCATTGGCATGAGTTGGTTTTTCCATGGCTGTGGCTTCACAGGAAGTGGTGAAGCGAAACACATCAATGCCAAAGTGAAATTAAAAAAAGATGATCAAGACGTAGTCCATTTATTAATCGCGGCCGTCGACATGGGTCAAGGCGCTAAAACGACCTTAATGAAAGTGGCCTCACACGTTCTTGAGATTCCGCTTTCACAAATACGTTACGCCAATCCAGATACCGACGAAGTCCCTGATTCAGGGCCAACGGTTGCTTCCCGTACAGCGATGATTGTTGGGGGATTAGTGGCGCGCGCTTCAAAACAATTAAAAGCGAAATGGGCAAAAGGCAAAGAGGTGGTTGTTTATGAACAGTATCAGCAACCGGATTATGTTAAATGGGACGAAGAAACGTTTACAGGCGATGCTTATCCTGCTTATTCATGGGGTGTAAATATCGTTGAAGTTGAAGTGGATAAAGCAACCTATGAAGTGGATGTTAAAAAATGTTGGAGTGTCTATGACATCGGGAAATCACTAGATGATTTGGTTGTGCTTGGCCAAGCTGATGGCGGCGCGGCACAAGGGATTGCCTATGGCTATTTAGAGGTTATGAACCATAAAGATGGAAAGATTCAACAAAAAAACATGACCGATTATATTATTCCAACGGCAGTTGATATGGCACAAACAGAAACTCACTTTATTGAAAATCCTTTTGCACTTGGTCCTTATGGGGCAAAAGGGGCAGGTGAACTGACGCTTGTTGGTGGCGCACCGGCAGTTGCTTTGGCAATTGAAATGGCAATCAATAAGCATATTACTAAGATTCCAGTAACCCCTGAATTCATTATGGAGTTGATGCAAAATGACGACCGTTAAATTCACTTTAAATGGAAAAAAAGTTACCCTTGAAACCGATATAAGTCGTCGGTTTTTGGATGTGTTGCGCAATGATTTAAACCAAACAGGCCCAAAAGAAGGCTGTGGTGAAGGTGAATGTGGCGCGTGTGCTGTGTTGCTCGATGGTCACAGCGTAAATAGTTGTCTATTGCCACTGGCGTATGTTCATAACAAAGAGGTAATGACCATTGAAGGCTACGCAGAAACTGAGCGCTACAAAGTGTTAGAAGAAGCGTTTATTCATGAAGGCAGCGTTCAATGTGGTATCTGCATTCCAGGCATGATGATTGCTGCGGAAAGTCTTCTAAATCAAAACCCAAATCCAAGTGAAACATCCATTCGACATAGTTTAAGTGGCAATCTATGTCGCTGCACAGGCTACAATATGATCGTTAAAGCGATCCAGCGCGCCGCTCAAAGGGGGAAAGGATTATGGTAAAACACTATTTGCCATCTTCATTCCAAGAAGCCCTTGAAATAAAGCATCAAGAGGATGTCATGCTGATTGCTGGTGGGACCGATCTGATGGTTCAACATCGCACGTGGAGTGAATTGCCACCACAGTTTGATAAGCCGCTGCTATTTTTGTTTAACTTAGCGGAACTTAAGTACATCAAAAAAGACGCCAACACACTGTATATTGGTTCAATGACCGACTTAGAAACACTGCTTTATCATAATGATACACCGCCGTGCTTAAAAGACATTATCGCGCTTATGGCTTCACCAGCCATTCGCTATGTATGCACCCTTGCTGGCAATATTGTTAACGCATCCCCAGCAGCGGATAGCTTACTTGCGCTTTACGCGCTTGATGCCAAACTGGTTTTAACAAGCCTTAAAGAAGAACGTATTGTGTCGATTGAATCGTTCATTACTGGTCCAAGACAAACCATCATAAAAAGCAATGAAATCATTAAAGAAATCCAACTTCCGCATCAACCGTTTAATCGTGTACACTTTAAAAAAATCGGTGGGCGGAAAAGTGATGCCATCTCAAAACTTGCCTTTTTAGGGCTTGCGAATGTTAATCAAGACCATCAAATCGACACATTTCGCATCGTGTTGAATGCGGTTGCTCCAACACTTATTCGCTTACATGAAACAGAACGCACCGTTGAAGGACTAAGTTTAGAAGCCTTTAAACACCAAAAAGATGCCTTGCTTGAGGCGTATAACACAGCCATAAAACCGATTGATGATCAACGATCAAATCGAACTTACCGCCGCCAAGCAGCGCTTAATTTAATCCGTCAATTTATTGAGACACTGTAAAGGGGTGAACCAATGGATATACACAAAATGTTGCCTCATATTAAAGGGGAAAAACCGGTCGATTTAGTCATAAAAAACGCGAAAATTGTGAATGTTTTTACCGGTGAAATTGAAGCGGATACGCTAGCGATTCATGAGGGCGTTTTTGTTGGGTTTGGTGACTATCAAGGCAAAGAAGTTCTTGATTTAAAAGGTGCTTATATCGCCCCGGGGTTGATTGACGGTCATGTTCATATTGAATCGTCGATGTTAACCCCATCCGAGTTTGCAAAAATTATTATGCCTAAAGGCACCACAACCATTATTGCCGATCCGCATGAAATTGGAAACGTCAGTGGGGTTAAAGGCATTGAATTTATCCTAGCATCAAGTCATAATATTCCACTCGATGTTCATATTATGGTCCCAAGCTGTGTGCCAGCCACAGAATTTGAGAATACAGGCGCAAGCATCGGGGTTGATGATATTAAAAAACTCGCTCTAAAACAGGGTGTGTTAGGGCTTGGTGAAGTGATGGATTACCCAGCTGTTTTAAGTGGTGAAAAAACCATTCATCAAAAAATTCGTGCCATGCAACCCAGACCAATCGATGGCCATGCACCTGACATTATTGGACACGATTTAAACGCTTATATCGCCTCTGGGGTCCAAACAGATCACGAGTGCACCCAAACAGAATCGATGCTTGAACGCATCCGACGTGGCATGTATGTGCATTTGCGCGAAGGCTCAGCAACGCGCAATGAGAGCACCTTGTTAAAAGCCGTCACCGATAAGAACGATCATCGAATTCTTTTTTGCACCGATGATAAACACCCAGAAGATATAATTCGAGAAGGTCATATTAACTATAATGTTAACTTAGCCATTAACGCGGGACTAGACCCGGTTCGTGCCATACGCATGGCAACCTTAAACGCCGCTCAATGCTATAAATTGACCGACGTAGGGGCCATTGGTGTTGGCTATAAAGCCGATTTCATCGTTTTTAAGGACATCACTGCGATTGAGCCTGTCCTTGTTTATAAAGAAGGTAAAAAAGTTGCAGAAGCAGGAAAACCATGCTTTAAAACAACCCCTCTTTATGATGAAGCCGTGCATAACACGGTTCACATTGATGTGGACAAACTTGATTTTACGTTGCGTCTAAGTCATGAACATGTGCGTGTTATTGGACTGGTTAAAAACAACATCACCACGACGTCATTAACGCGTAAAGTCAATGTAGAAAATGGTGTTTACGCACACAGCCCACAAAGTGATTTGTTGAAAATTGCGCTCATTGAACGCCATAAGCATACCGGCAACATTGGCCTTGGGTTGGTTGAAGGCTATGGCATAAAAAATGGCGCCGTTGCAATGAGCATTGCGCACGATTCCCATAACGTCATTGTCATCGGCGATCAAGACGAGTCAATGAAACTGGCTGTGAAGAAATTAACTGAACTGCAAGGGGGCATTGTCGTTGTCGAGAATAAAAAAATAATCGATTTTCTTCAACTTGAAATAGCCGGTATTATGACCTCTCAAGCGCCAGATAAAGTGTCAAAAAAATTAGTAAGCATGAACAACTTCTTAACGAAAATGGGTCTTTCTGAGGCGATTGATGACCCATTTATCACCCTTGCCTTTTTATCCTTGCCGGTGATTCCCGAGTTGAAACTAACGGATCAAGGCTTGTTTGATGTTAAGACGTTTAAAAATGTTTCCATCAATGTTGAGGTGAAATCATGAAATATGTCAAAGGCTATCGTTGCACTTTGTGCGATGAACTTCATCGTGATTTGAGCTTGAATACATGCCCGCGATGTGGTGAACTCGGTATTCTTGATGTTGAGTACGATTATAAAGCAATGAAAAAGGTCATTAATGAAACCTATTTTGAAACCAATAGAACCTACTCAATATGGCGTTATTTACCGATGATGAGTGTCCACAATGACACCGATGTATCCGCAACGTTGCACGTTGGGTGGACCCCGCTTTACCGAGCGAATAAGCTTGAAAAAAAGCTCAACCTTGAAGCGCTTTATCTTAAAGATGAGACCGTTCAACCAACAGGCTCCTTAAAAGACCGAGCGTCAGCAGTAGCAGCAATAAAAGCGATTGAAGAAGGCCACACAACCCTTGCATGCAGTTCAACGGGCAATGCAGCAACGTCGCTCGCTGGCAACGCCGCAAAACTGGGATTAAAAACAGTGATTTTCGTCCCAAAACGTTCACCCATTGGGAAATTACGTCAGTTGATGATTTATGGTGCCAAGGTCATCCGTGTCGATGGGGACTACAAACGCGCGTATGCTTTATCCAAACAAGCGATTGAACACTTTGGGTGGTATAACCGAAACGCCGCGGTCAATCCCCATTTAGTTGAAGGCAAAAAAACCGTTGCTTTAGAAATCGCAGAGCAGTTACATTTCAAGCTTACCGATTGGGTGATTGTATCCGTCGGTGATGGGTGTACGGTAGCTGGTGTATACAAAGGTTTTTATGATTTATTCCACCTGGGTATCCTTTCAAATATACCAAAAATACTTGGGGTACAAGCTTCGGGTTGCGCGCCATTTTATGAAGCACACGAAGGAAACCGTGGTGTTGAAGAAACCGACGAACACACCCTTGCCGATAGCATCGCTGTTGGGATTCCAAGAAATCCGGTAAAAGGCTTAAATGCTGTCAAAAAAAGCAAAGGCAATTGGGTAACAGTATCGGATGAAGCGATGTTAAAAGCCATGAAAACCCTTGGACATGATGAAGGATTGTTCGTTGAACCGGCTGCAAGTGCGGTTTATGCAGGTTTAGAAAAAGCGCTTGAAACAAATGTAATCAAGCACCACGAAAGTGTCACATTAATTATGACTGGAAATGGCTTAAAAGATCCTGAAAACGCTGAAAAAGCCACTGGAGCTCCGGCGTTAGTCAACGATGATTTTAAGTCGATACTAAAGCATTTAGATGATGAAAGTGAGTGATACCATGAACGCGATTTCTTTTGGTCCAACCTACGATGAAATGCTTCATCCTAATAAACTACCCGAAGCCATTCGTAAACAAGCGTTAGACGCAAAAAACGATGAATTAAATCCACTGAATCTTTTTAACATCACGTGGAGAAAAGCAGACGGCACAGTGAATAAAATCGTATTGCCCAAACAACTTACGGGTGTTGATGCCAACATTATTGTGTTGCTTGGAAAAGACTTTCCTTCCGGCTCGCATAAAGTCGGTCCGGCATATTCAACCTTAATTGAAGGCTGTGTCGATGGTGATATTTTGCCAGGTAAACACACAATCTTAGGGCCTTCAACAGGAAACTTTGGTATTGGGGTGGCGTATATATGCAATTTAATGCATTACGACTCCATTGTAATTATGCCTGATAACATGAGCAAAGAACGCTATAACCGAATTGAACAATATGGTGCGAAACTTGATTTAACACCAGGGACTGAATCGGATGTAATTTTAACGCTTCAGCGCACGCATGAACTAAAAAAGAATCCCGAATTTCGTGCCCTTGCACAATTTGAACTCTTTCCTAATTATCGATTTCATCGCCATGTTACTGGCTATAGTGCCATCGAAGCCGTTAAGGGCATCGGAAACGAACGTATTGCATGTTTTGTGTCGGCACCAGGCAGTGCTGGTACCTTAGCCGCGGGTGATCAAATTAAAAAACACTACCCAGAAGCGAAAATTACCGCCCTTGAGCCTTATGAGTGTTCAACCTTAATGAATGGTGGGCGTGGCCAACATCGCATTGAAGGCATTGGTGATAAGATGTGTACACTTATACACAATATTCTTACCACAGATTTCATTGCCCTCATCAAAGATGATGATGCGGTACGGGGCTTAAAAGTCTTACGTGATGGGACGAACGTCTTAAAAGAACAAGGATTGAGTAAAACACAAATAGACTCAATGCGCGACTTGTTCGGTGTCAGCGGTATTTGCAACATCATCGGGGCGATTAAAATGGCTAAGTATTTACGTTTAAGCTCAGACGATAACATTGTTACCGTTGCAACCGATGGCTTTGATCGCTACGAAAGTGTCCTCGAGGATTTGGATAAACGGTACTTAGAGACAGAAGATTTTGTGTTAAAACGCTGGTTTTCTGATGTCTTTATAGAGGCGGATGTCAAGTATATAGACGATGTGCGTAAGCTGAATAAAAAGGAACGACTATTCACGCAAAAAGAGTCCGATTGGCTAAAGTTTAATTACGATAAAAGCTACCTTGATCAAATGCGTTCACCTGAATTTTGGGAAAACGAATACGCGAAAATTACTTTTTATAACGACAAAATAAAAAGCTTAAGAAAGGAGCCCAAGAATGTTTAAAACCATTGTAGAGCAAGCAAAAAAATACGAAAAAGAAATGACCGCTTTTTTACGCGATATGATTGCGATTCCAAGTGAGTCCTGTGAAGAAAAAGAGGTCGTTTTGCGCATTAAAAAAGAGATGGAATTGGTTGGCTTTGATCACGTCGAGATTGATAAGATGGGCAATATTATAGGTAAACTTGGTAACGGAAAGCATCTTATTGCCATGGATGCCCATATTGATACCGTTGGTATTGGCGATAAGAAACAATGGCAATTTGATCCGTACGAAGGCATGGAAGATGAAACCCATATCGGAGGCCGCGGTTCGAGTGATCAAGAAGGTGGAATGGCAGCCATGGTTTATGCCGCAAAAGTCATTAAAGACTTGAAGTTAGAAGATGACTATACCTTAGTGATCACGGGGACCGTACAAGAAGAAGACTGTGATGGACTTTGTTGGCAATACATTATTGAAGAAGGCAAACTCAAACCTGATTTTGTCGTGATTACTGAACCGACGTCTTGCAATATTTATCGAGGGCATCGTGGTCGCATGGAAATGAAAGTGACCACAACCGGTCTTAGTTGTCACGGAAGTGCACCTGAACGCGGTGAGAATGCCATCTTTAAAATGGCTCCAATCCTTCAAGAACTTGAAGCGTTAAACGATCAACTTCATACCGATGATTTCTTAGGTAAAGGCACACTCACTGTCAGTGAAATATTCTTTAGTTCACCGTCGCGATGCGCAGTGGCTGATGGGTGTTCAATCTCCATTGATCGACGTCTAACCGATGGGGAAACCTACGAAACAGCGCTTGAAGAAATTCGAAATTTACCTTCCGTAAAAAAAGCACAAGCCACCGTTGAAATGTATGACTATGCACGGCCTTCATACACAGGCCTTGTCTACCCAACAAAAGCGTATTTTCCAACTTGGGTTTTAGATGAAAATCATCCCGTCACGCAAGCGACAGTAAGTACGTATGAATCACTCTTTAAAGAAAAACCGATTGTCGATAAATGGACCTTTTCAACTAACGCTGTTTCCATCATGGGACGATATAACATTCCGTGTATAGGCTTTGGTCCGGGTCATGAAGACCAAGCGCATGCACCCAATGAAGTCACTTATAAGGATGAACTCATTAAAGCCTGTGCACTTTATGCAGCTTTACCGAAACATTACGTAACGCGTCTTAAGGAGGACAACTAAATGAAACCAAAATTCAAAGGGAAACATTTCATCACACTCGAAGAATGGACAAACGAAGAAATTAATACATTATTAGACGTATCGAAAGACTTAAAAAAGAAGTTCAAAACCAATGAACCGACTGAATACTTAAAAAATAAAACAGCGTTTTTAATGTTTTTTGAACAATCCACGCGCACACGCAACTCGATGGAAGCGGGACTTGCCCAACTCGGTGGTCACGGGACGTTCTTAGATACATCAACCATGCAAATATCGCATGGCGAAAGCGCCAAAGATACCGCCACTATTTTATCAAGTTATGGGCATGGCATCGCCGCACGAAACTGTTTTTGGGGCATTGGAAACCGTTATTTACGTGAGATGGCAAAATTTTCGACCGTACCGGTTATGAACTTGCAATGCGACCTTTATCATCCGATGCAAGGCTTAGCGGATTTAATGACCATACAAGAAATAAAAAAAGACACAAAAAAATTAAATGTCTCCATAATATGGGCTTATGCAGAGAGCCATAAAAAACCAATAAGTGTGCCACTGACTCAAGTATTACTCTTTCCGCGTTATGGGATGAATGTTACACTCGCCTACCCAGAAGGCTATGATTTACCAGAGTGGGTACTCGAAAAAGCCAAACAAAACGCTCAAGACCATGGCGGAGCATTTAAGGTGACCCACGACATGGAATCTGCCTATAAAGATGCCGATGTCGTTATTCCAAAAAACTGGGGAAGTTGGGTTCGAAATCAATCCGATCAAGTCGTTGATACACTCTTAGAAGCAAACCGCAGTTGGAAGTGCACAGAAGCGATGATGGCTTTAGCCAAACCAACCGTATCTTATATGCACGCATTGCCTGCGGATCGAGAAAATGAAGTTGAAAATGTTGTCATCGATGGAAAGCACTCGATTGTTTACCAAGAAGCTGAAAACCGTCTTCATACGGCCAAAGCAGTTATGGCCATGACGATGGGCGATAAATAATAAAAAAACCCTGGTTCACTTGATTAGTGAACCAGGGTTTTTAATAGATTGTTTTGTTTTTGGTTTTGTATTCGTCAAAAAGAAGTAAACATTCATCACGAAAATCCTCACTCAGTTGCAACACGTTTGGATCTTGTCTGCCACCATCAATAAAATCATAAATAAAATCATCACGGAACCCAATGGATTCAGTATCTTTTGGACGGCATCCATAAATAACGGTTTTAATGTTCGCCCAAATAATCCCCCCAAGACACATCGGACATGGGTAAGCGGTTGTCACAACAATGCATCCAGTTAAATCGTGACTCCCTATTTTTTTGCTTGCTTCACGAATAGCGTTCATCTCGGCGTGAGCAGTTGGGTCATGATCGCTTAAAACAGAATTTGAGGTAATCGATAAAATTTCACCGTTAGAGTCAATGACTGCCGCTCCAAAAGGTCCGCCAAGATCTTGGTTCATGGTTTCACGAGCTTTTTTAATGGCTTCTTTCATCACGGTTTCAATCGCTTCTTGCTTTTGCAAAGTATCACTCCTAGTGTGTCACGTTTGATTTAGATTTATTATAGCCTTTATCGCATAAAAATTCAATTAAATTCGTGTCAATAGCGCCTTTATCCATGCTATAATAGGCATATGACTGGAGGAATTTGATGAAATTTATATCATGGAATGTCAATGGCTTACGGGCCGCAATGAAAAAAGGATTTATGACGTATTTTAATGAACAAGATGCAGATATCGTTGCCTTACAGGAAACAAAAATGCAAGAAGAGCAAAAAGATTTTTCGTTTCCTGGCTACGAGGAGTATTGGAATAGTGCCGATAAAAAAGGCTATTCAGGTACACTCATTCTAACCCGTCACAAACCACTTAATGTATCGTATGGAATTAATGAAACACTCTATAATGATGAGGGTCGTATCATTACCTTAGAATTTGATACGTGTTACTTTGTTAATGTTTATGTTCCGAATGCACAAAGAGAGTTAACACGTCTAGAATATCGCATGAAATACGAAGAAGACTTTCGTGCCTATTTAGGCAAACTTAATGAAACAAAACCGGTTATATTATGCGGGGATCTCAATGTCGCGCATGAAGAAATCGATCTTAAAAACCCGAAAAGCAATCAACGAAATGCTGGGTTTACGATTGAAGAACGCACAAAATTTACAACCTTGCTTGAGAGTGGGTTTAAGGATACGTTCCGTGAACTTTACCCCGATACCATCACGTATTCCTGGTGGAGTTACATGTTTAATGCCCGCAAAAATAATGCTGGTTGGCGGATTGATTACTTTGTCGTGTCAAATCGTCTCTTTAATGCTGTTGAAAACAGCGAAATTCATACGGATATTATGGGGAGCGACCACTGTCCTGTCGTGCTTACGATGAAACCGGAGTTTACATTAAGTAAAGATTAATTAAGGGTGGTATTATGAAAAAATATTGGTGGCAAGACACGATCATTTATCAAGTGTATTTACGTAGCTTTCAAGATACCAACGCCGACGGCATTGGCGATTTGCAAGGGGTAATTAAGCGTTTGGATTATTTAACATGGCTTGGTGTCGATACATTGTGGATATCACCGCACTACGATTCTCCGATGGATGACAATGGGTATGATGTGCGTGATTTTTATAAAGTTAGTCCCGATTATGGCACACTCGATGATTTTAAAACATTAGTAAGTGAAGCGCATAAACGCAACATGAAAGTCATCACAGACCTTGTGTTAAATCACACTTCAGATGAACATCCGTGGTTTAAAGCCGCACAAGATCCAACGCATCCCGAACATGAACACTACCACGATTTTTATATCTGGCAAAAACCAACATACACAAAACGTGGTGAACGGACATTGCCAACACGTTGGGTTTCATGGTTTGGCGGCCCTGTATGGGAGTATAATGCGGCCCTTGATCAATACTACCTACATATTTTTAGTAAAAAGATGCCGGATTTAAACTGGCGCAATAAAACCATGCGTGAAGCATTAAAAACGATGATTAAATGGTGGATAGACCTTGGGGTTGATGGGTTCCGCGTTGACGCATCCAATCACCTTGAAAAGAATTGGGATTTCCCCGATGCAAAACCGGGTTACGAACATTTTTCAAGCCTGCCAAAGCATCATGAGTATCTCGAGGAACTTGGAGCTGAACTCTTTAAACCCAATAATCTCCTGATTATTGGTGAAGCTGGTGGCGCCACAAAAAAAGAAGCTTTGCAATACGCAGGGTTTGATTCAAATGAGTTTAATCTCCTGATTCAATTTGAACATTGTTGGGCAGATACGGATTCAGATAATACAGTCACGTCAGGAAAATGGGCCACTGGCCCCCTTAATCTACCAAAAATAAAGAAGAGTTTCGCGCATTGGATTGATGTCTTTAAAAACAATGGATGGAACACAATTTATTGGGCGAATCATGATATGCCGCGCATTGTCTCCCATTATGGTGATGATCAACGTTATCATGCACGAAGTGCAAAGATGTTGGCGTATGCCTTGTATGTATTACCTGGAACCCCGATTGTTTATTATGGCGAAGAGATTGGCATGACAAATGTTGATTATGAACATCTTACTGACTTTCGTGATGTCGAAGTGTATACTGAATATGAGAACTTTATTCGTCGCGGAGCCACACACGAACGTGCCATGCAAGCGTTAAGAGATCGTTCACGTGACAACGCGCGCTCACCTATGCAGTGGAGTGACGAAGCCTATGCAGGCTTTAGTCCCGTTTCCCCTTGGATGAAGGTGAATAAAAACGCAGCATCCATTAATGTGAACCTGCAACGTCATCAAGACGATTCTATTTTAATGACCTATAAAGATTTGCTTGCGTTACGCAAAGCAGAGGCGCTTGCACATGGAGAAGCGACATTTATTGACTTAGATCATCCGAAAGCCTATTGTGTTAAAACAGTTGGCAAATCACACACGTATATTGTGGTTGCGAACTTCAGTGATGCAACCCTTGATTATCCCATTGAACCAAAGCTTAAAGGGTATAAACTCTTTATGATAAACGTATCGACGATCCAATCAACCAATACGTTAGTGCCCTATGAAGCACGCATTTACCGAAAGCGTCATTAGAAGGTTAGAAAGGAGAATGCTTCATGGACCAATTTTATGTGTTTGTGCATAAAAAAAATGAAAGCAATGAACTGTTGCCCTTTTTGCATGCGGCATTCGAAGAACCGTTTAACACGATAGAGAATGATGTGCTTTATGCAAAAATCGAAAGCGAAGAAATCTTAGAGGCATTTGAAGATCTCTATCATTTGTGGATTGATGATTTAGGTGAACCTTTCACGATTGCCATTCTTCCACTTAAATCGCTCGAAATCTTTCGTGTTGAGGATATCAACACGATGCTTAAAGCATTGCCTTACGCCTATTATGCGTATGATCATTTGTTGTTTACTGCGTGCAATAAAAACGAAACGTTAAAAGTCGATATCCGCAAGCGCATTGCGCCACATCTATCCTCAACACTGATTAGTACAATTCGCTTTTTTGCGAAAAACAACATGAACGTTAGTGTGTGCGCAAAAAACATGTACTTGCACCGTAACACATTAATGTATCGCCTTGATCAAATAGATGCTTTAACAGGCTTGAATCCTAGAAACTTTGAAGATTTTCATGTCCTTTATACACTCTTTTATTAACGAATTGTGCACTATGCCCATAGCATTTGCACTTTTCTTTTACTATAATGAGAACAAATGAATTTAAAAAGGAGTGTCATTCATGGCTGAATTAGTATTTAAAAATATTCGAAAAGTGTACCCAGGTGATGTTGTTGCCGTTCAAGATTTTAATCTAAAAGTTGAAGATAAAGAGTTTGTCGTCTTTGTTGGACCATCAGGATGTGGGAAATCAACCACATTACGTATGGTTGCAGGACTTGAAGAGATTACTGAAGGGGATTTATACATCGATGATAAACGTGTTAACCATATCGCCCCAAAAGATCGTGACATCGCGATGGTCTTTCAGTCGTACGCGCTTTATCCACATATGTCTGTTTACGACAACATGGCGTTTGGTTTAAAATTACGCAAAGTGCCAAAACTTGAAATTGAAGACCGAGTAAAAGCAGCGGCGAATATTTTAGGAATTGAAGAATTACTTGATCGTAAACCAAAAGCATTAAGTGGGGGACAAAGACAACGTGTTGCCTTAGGAAGAGCGATTGTCCGTAACGCAAAAGTTTTCTTAATGGATGAGCCGTTATCAAACCTCGATGCCAAATTACGTGTTAAAATGCGCGCCGAAATTATTAAACTGCATGCCCGCATTGAGACTACGACTATTTACGTAACGCATGACCAAAGTGAAGCAATGACCATGGCCGACCGTATCGTTGTTATGAATCAAGGGTTCATTCAACAAGTTGGATCACCAAAAGAAATCTATGACTGGCCAAACAACATGTTCGTGGCTGGGTTTATTGGAACACCACCAATGAACTTTATTAAAGGAAAAGTTACTAAGGATGGTTATTTCACTACCCAAGGCATGAAAGTTAAAGTGCCTGAAACAAAAATGAAGTTACTAAAAGATAAAAATGAACTTGACAAACCAATCGTTCTTGGAATTCGTCCTGAAGATATCCATGATGACAACAATGTTCGCAAAGCCTACCCAGAAGGTGTTGTTAAAATGGAAGTTGATGTTTCTGAACTGCTTGGTAGTGAAACCAATATTACCGCTATGATTAACAATGAACCTGTTATCGCACGTGTCGATGCTCGTACCGATGTGACCATCGGACAAGAAATTGAACTTGTCTTTGACATGAATAAAATTCATTTCTTTAACAAAGAAACCGAAGAACGTGTTCGTTAGTTTAATCTATTTACTGCAAATAAAATCCGGCTCAAATCATGAGCCGGATTTTTTATTAGGAACGTCTAATGTAGAGAAAAACACCAATAGCAGTACCTAGAAGAGCAAGACCACCGACCACACTACCAATAATAACAGGAAGCGGATTGTAATCATCAATGCTAGAGTCTTGATAAAGCACAACCGTTGAGTTCGGTTCAATTCTTAAGCGTGAACCGCCAAGGTGAGTAGAAAGTTCTTCAACCCCAGCTTCTTCACCATTCACAACCATAACCCAACCGCCATCAGCGGGGAGACGTAAACGTACACGCGAATCGTTTGCGTTGTGTGCAACAAGAATATGATCCCATTCATCATTACTTGAGGCATTTGTAAGCGTAAAGGCAATCACACCCTCTGAAGTGTTATCCATAAAGGTTAAATTTTGACGGACAGCATCAGCAGATGGCATTCGGAACGAAGGGTGTTCGTTACGCAAGGCGATAAGGCCTTGGTAATAGTGAAACATATCCATCCCGACATCGTTGGCTTTTTCATCCCATCGAAGTTGATTAACACTATCGGGCGACTCATAACTATTGTGATCAAAGCCCGTGCCTGATTCGAGTGGTTTTGAGCGTAAGAATTCATCACCGGCATGTAAGAAAGAAATACCCTGAGACGTTAAGACAATCGCATTTGCTTGTTTTTGAAGTGGCACCAGTTTATTAAGTTCGTCAAGCGGTTCAAGGGTTTGATGCAATTTATCGTGCAAAGTATTATTGTCATGAGCAGTAACGTAATTAATTGTTTTAAACGGTTCGGTATGCCAGACTTTTTGTGGGGTTAAACGCGCGGCGTTAATGTCATCGAAACCGACACCACCCGAAATCCCATATTTAACACGTTCAATGTTTTGTTCAGAGAAGATACCTTGAACATAGGCACCTTGATCACGTGCGAACACGGACCCTTTTACAGCATCGCGGAAGTCATCATTAAATGCACCAACATGTGGCATTTGATCTAAATTGAATTTATCCGCTCGCATCGCGTTAGGAAGCGGGGAATTTCCACCCATCCAAGGCTCACCATAAACAAGAATAGATTCATCAATCGCATGAAGTGTTTCCACAACTTGATTCATTGTTTCAATATCGTGAAGTGCCATTAAATCAAAACGGAATCCAGAAATATTATACTCTTCCGCCCAAAAGGCGACGGAATCTGTGATAAACTTACGCATCATAACACGTTCAGAAGCGGTTTCGTTTCCTGTACCAGAGCCATTTGAGAAACTACCATCTGGATTTAAACGGAAGTAATAACCAGGAACAATTAAGTTAAAGTTTGAATCGGCTGATAACCCTGTATGGTTATAAACAACATCCATAATGATGCGAATATCTTCATCATGGAAGCCCATAATAACTTGTTTCATTTCTTGAACACGTCGTGTACCATCAAATGGATCCGCAGAGAATGACCCTTCAAGGACATTAAAGTTCATCGGCATATAACCCCAGTTAAACGCATTATAGCCTTCTTCACCAACGCGTGATTCATCAACATGACCAAAATCAAAGAACGGTAAAAGTTGAACATGCGTTATGCCGAGTTCAACAATGTGATCAAATCCCGTTGTCACACCATTGTAAGTTGTACCACGTTCAATCAAGCCGAGGTAACGGGCTCGGTTTTCTTCAGAGCCTGTCCAACTCTCGTGACTCGTTAAGTCACGTATTTGAAGTTCATAAATGATTGCATCCGTGGGATGCATCATATTATCTGGTCGCGAATCATAAGCCCAATCATCTGGATTTAATTGTGTAAAATCAACAACTAATCCACGGATACCATTAATTCCAGCACTAAAGGCGTATGGATCGATAACTTCATGTGTTGCACTACCATTGGTGACAGAAAATGTATAATAAACACCATGAAGATTTCCTGGCATTTCCACGTAAAAAGTTCCTTTTTCTGAGGCTTCCATTTCAATCACCGCATACGGTTCATCGGTTCCACCAAGATTAGCCGGTGTTCCACTG
>SLQR01000034.1 GCA_007131405.1 Candidatus Izemoplasma sp. | reverse complement strand
CGTGTTCTCGATGGTTCAGTTGCGGTTCTTGATGCCCAAGCAGGTGTTGAACCACAAACGGAAACGGTGTGGCGTCAAGCGACAGAATACCGTGTACCACGTATCGTTTTTATCAATAAAATGGACAAAATTGGTGCCGACTTTGCTTACAGTGTCGGAACTATTAAATCACGCCTCGGTGTAAACGCTGCACCGATTCAATGGCCAATTGGTGCTGAATCGGATTTTAATGGGATTATCGATCTTGTTGAAATGAAAGCTTACACATTTGATGGTGCAGCTGAAGAAGTTGCTCAAGAAATTGAGATTCCAGAACACCTAGTCGACACAGCAAATGAAAAACACGCTGAACTTGTTGAATCGTTAGCGGATTTCAATGAAGAGATGATGATGCTTTACTTAGAAGAGGAAGAAGTGCCTCTTGACATGATTAAAGAAACCATCCGTAAAGCGACACTAAGTGTTAAGTTCTTCCCAGTACTTTGCGGAAGTGCCTTTAAAAACAAAGGTGTTAAAATGATGCTTGATGCTGTCATTGACTACCTACCATCACCAACAGATGTTGTAGAAGTTAAAGGAATATTAAAAGATGGATCTGAAACACGCATTCCATCAAGTGATGACGAAAAATTTGCAGCACTTGCATTTAAAGTCATGACCGACCCATTCGTAGGAAAACTTACATTCTTCCGTGTGTACTCAGGTACACTTAACAAAGGATCTTACATCATGAACAATACGAAAGGGAACAAAGAACGTGTTGGACGTATTCTTCAAATGCACGCTAACCACCGTGAAGAGATTGACACCGTGTATGCTGGCGATATTGCAGCGCCTGTCGGCCTTAAACAAACAAGCACAGGAGACACACTTGCTGAAGAAAAATATGACATCATCTTAGAAAAAATGATCTTCCCGGAACCTGTTATTAGTGTCGCAATTGAACCGAAATCAAAAGGCGACCAAGATAAAATGGGTATTGCTTTACAAAAACTTGCCGAAGAAGACCCGACGTTTAGAACCTACACTGATGATGAAACAGGACAAACCATCATTGCCGGAATGGGCGAACTTCACTTAGACATCATTGTCGACCGCATGAAACGTGAGTTCAAAGTCATGGCAAATGTTGGTGCCCCACAAGTTAGTTATCGTGAAACCATCACGAGCTCTGCAAATATTGAAGGAAAATTCGTACGCCAATCAGGTGGACGTGGACAATATGGACATGTTTGGATCAAATTTGAACCAAACCCAGGAAAAGGCTTCGAGTTTGTTGATTCCGTTGTCGGCGGAGTTGTACCTAGAGAATATATTCCTGTTGTCAACAAAGGACTTGAAGAGTCACTTGCAAACGGTATTGTTGCTGGGTATCCTATTATCGATATGAAAGCAACTCTATTCGATGGTTCATACCATGACGTCGACTCATCAGAAACAGCCTTTAAAGTTGCAGCATCAATGGCACTTAAAAAAGCCAAAGAACACTGCAACGCAATCTTACTCGAACCAATCATGAACGTTGACGTGGTTGTACCAGACGATTACTTAGGAAACGTTATTGGAGACATCACTGCACGTCGTGGACGCATTGAATCACAAGAACCACGCGGAAATGCTCACCAAATAACAGCCAAAGTACCACTTGCTGAAATGTTTGGTTATGCAACAAGCTTGCGTTCAAACACGCAAGGGCGCGGGAACTACACTATGCAGTTCTCAAATTATGATCCAACACCAAAATCAATTGGTGAAGAAATTATCAAAAAACGTAATGGTTAAAAGTTTTAATGACTTGCAAATAAAATAAAATTAAGGTAAAATAACACTGTTATTAGACCAAATCAAGGAGGAAACTTAAAAATGGGAAAAGCAAAATTTGAACGTACAAAACCCCATGCTAATATTGGTACAATTGGACACGTAGACCATGGGAAGACGACATTAACAGCTGCGATTGCAACTGTACTTGCAAAAAGAGGAATTGGCGATACGGTAGCATCTAACTATGAATCAATCGACAATGCTCCAGAGGAAAAAGAAAGAGGAATCACCATCAATACAGCACACATTGAGTACTCAACTGAAAAGCGTCACTACGCACATGTTGACTGCCCAGGCCACGCTGACTATGTTAAAAACATGATCACAGGTGCTGCACAAATGGATGGAGGAATCCTTGTTGTTAGTGCGGCAGACGGACCAATGCCACAAACACGTGAACATATCCTTTTAAGTCGCCAAGTAGGTGTACCTAAACTTGTTGTATTCATGAACAAATGCGATATGGTTGACGATGAAGAATTATTAGAGCTTGTTGAAATGGAAATTCGTGAGCTATTAAGCCAATACGACTTCCCTGGAGACGATATTCCAGTCATTCGTGGTTCTGCACTTAAAGCACTTGAAGGTGACGAATCATACGAAGACGCAATCATCGAACTTATGGAAGCTGTTGATACGTACTTTGAAACACCTGTACGTGAAACAGACAAACCATTCTTAATGCCAGTTGAGGACGTATTCAGTATTACTGGACGCGGGACTGTTGCAACTGGACGTGTAGACCGTGGTACAGTTAAAGTTCAAGATGAAGTTGAAATCGTCGGAATCAAAGCGACACGTAAAACAGTTGTTACAGGTGTTGAAATGTTCCGTAAACTTCTCGATCGTGCAGAAGCTGGAGACAACATTGGTGCATTACTTCGTGGGGTAACTCGTGAAGACATCCAACGTGGTCAAGTTCTTGCAAAACCAGGAAGTGTTACACCACATACTAACTTCCGTGGTGAAGTCTACATTCTTTCTAAAGAAGAGGGTGGACGTCATACTCCGTTCTTCTCAAACTATCGCCCACAATTCTACTTCCGTACAACGGACGTTACTGGGGTTATTGAACTTCCTAAAGGTGTCGAAATGGTTATGCCAGGAGACAACGTGGAAATGCATGTAGAACTTATTTCTCCAATCGCACTTGAACAAGGAACTAAATTCTCAATTCGTGAGGGTGGACGTACTGTTGGTGCAGGTGTTGTTGCTGAAGTTCTTAAGTAATTAACCAAACCACAAAAGAGGCTTTTTTCAAGTCTCTTTTTTTTATTCTATATTGTATTTTACTGGTAAATATCGTATTCTTTGATTATGCGTTTAAAAACCATGTATAATATAGACTAGGAGTTGATACCATGTATGTAGATACACATGTTCATTTAAACAATAAAAAACTGTTTGAGAATCTAGACCACTATGTTCAAAAAGCACGCGATGCAGACGTGAAATACATGGTTGTTATTGGCTATGATCATGAAACAAATCAACGAGCGATTGACATCGCTGAACGTTATGCGTTTATCTATGCATCGGTCGGCTATCATCCAACCGAAGCAAAAAACATTACCGATAAAGACTTTGACGTATTAGAGAAATTACTGGCACATAAAAAAGTCGTGGCTGTAGGCGAATGTGGGCTTGATTTTTATTGGGATAAAGAACACAAAGAAAAACAAGTTGAAGTATTAACGAAACAAATCTTACTCGCTAAAAAATACCAATTACCGCTTGCAATTCACATGCGGGATGCCACTAAACAAACCTATGAAACACTCAAATCATATGCCCCCCTTAAAGGGATAATGCATTGCTATAGTGGTTCGTCGGAAATGGCAAGTAAGTTTTTAGAACTCGGCCTTCACATATCACTAGGTGGCCCAGTAACATTCAAAAACGCTAAGACACCAAAAGACGTTGCATCAATCGTTCCAATGAATCGATTACTGATTGAAACCGATGCACCCTATTTAGCACCTCACCCATATCGGGGGAAACAAAATGATTCAAGTTTATTGCCGCTTATTGCACAGGCAATTGCGGATTTAAAACAAGAACCGCTTGAAACCATTGCTGAAGAAACAACCAAAAATGCTTTAACGTTATTTTCAATTAAGGAGGATACATTATGAAAAAAATACTACTCATGCTTAGTTTTATCTTTGTATTAACACTCTCTGCGTGCAACCTTGATTTCTCCCCTACCCCTGCAGATGAGACCGATTTAACTCGTGAAGAAGTTATGGAGCTTATTAGTCAACACCTACAAACAGACTTAACGGAAATGGAATTAATCGCTTTGATTCAAAACTTACTACCAGAAGACAGACACACCACATCGTTTGATTTAGAAAGTTTTGAAGAATCAGTTGTTTCTATGATTGATTTAGCAAGCCGTTCTGTCGTTGGTATTCGCAACATCAAAGAAGATGGTACAGCAAGTTCAGGGTCAGGTGTAATCTATAAAGTCGAAACAAACGACTACAACGGTTATGATCATCGATACTACGTAATTACGAATCATCATGTACTAGAAAACCATGAAGAAATTAATGTTGTTTATGAGCGTTACGGTATGCTAAACGATATTCCTTTTGATCGCATTGAAGTTTTAGGGACCGATCCAATAACCGATATTGCGGTTCTTACCTTTGAGTCGACTCAAGAGTTTCCAATTATGCCATTTGCGGATTCATATGAAATTAATGTTGGGCAGTTCGTGTTTGCGATTGGAAATCCTCTAGGCTTTCAATACTATGCAACCGCAACGATGGGCATTATTTCAGGAACGGCACGTTTCTTAGAAACAGGCACATTTAATGCAACAGTCATTCAACACGATGCCCCAATCAGCCCGGGAAATAGTGGGGGACCACTTGTGGATATTAATGGGCGTCTTGTCGGCATTAACCACATGAAAGTTGATCAGTTCCAAGCAACAAACATTGGGTTTGCTGTTCCGAGCAATACCGTTCAACGGATTGTTAATGACTTAGAAGAACAAGGATACGTTATTCGTCCATTTCTCGGGGTTTTATCGAATCCTATTTATGCATCTTGTGGCGCTGAATATGGTGTATGTCTAGCGGACGTTGTCGAGGGCGGCGCTGCAGAAGCTGGCGGGCTTCTTGTTGATGACATTATCATAGGTTATAAACAAGTTGATGACGATGATTTCTTAACTGTATTTAACTTTACCGACCTTCGTGAATACATTTTAAACTCACGCGTTGGCGATGAAGTTGTTATTCAATACATCCGAAATGGTGAAATTTTTGAAAGTCCTGTTATTACCCTTAATCCCCATCCAGATGACCAATAAAGCTCGCGCATAAAATGCTTGTAATTTTCAAGCTTTTGTCATAGAATGGTAAAAGCGTCAAAGGAGGAATTACCATGGCATTAACCGCAGGCATCGTTGGTTTACCGAATGTCGGAAAATCAACATTGTTTAACGCAATAACTAAAGCTGGAGCACTTGCAGCGAACTACCCCTTCGCAACCATTGAACCGAATGTTGGAGTCGTACTCGTTCCAGATAAGCGACTCGATAATATAGCATCAATCGTCAATCCAAAGAAAATCGTCTCAACAACCTTTGAATTTACCGATATTGCTGGTCTTGTTAAAGGCGCGAGTAAAGGGGAAGGACTTGGAAATCAGTTTTTGTCCCATATTCGTGAAGTGGATGCAATCATTCATGTTGTCCGTTGTTTTGAAGACGACGATGTAACCCATGTTGATGGCAGTGTGAATCCTATACGTGACATTGAAACTATTGATATCGAACTTGTTTTTGCAGACTTGGATATCGTTGAAAAACGGTTACCGAAAATCGCTAAAAAAGCACAATTAAAAGTCGACAAAGATATGATTGAAGAACATAATGTACTTCTTCGTATTCATGAACAACTACTCGACAACAAACCGATTCGTCAAATGGTTTTTACCAATTATGAACGTAAATTAATCAAAAGCTACGGTTTTTTAACTTTAAAACCAGCCGTTTATGTATGCAATATTCCAGAAGATGACTTAGTCGACCAAACCACAAATAACCACGCGAAAGCCGTCATCAACCATGCTGAGAATGAAGGCAGTGAAGTGATTATGATCAGTGCCCAAATTGAAGCTGAACTCTCAGACCTTGAAGATGAAGACAAAGCCATGTACTTACAAGAGTTAAATTTGGCGCATTCAGGGCTTGATGAGTTGATTACCAAAAGCTATCAGTTGTTGGGCCTACAAACCTTTTTCACAGCAGGTGAAAAAGAAGTTCGTGCTTGGACCTTTAAGCGTGGCATGAGTGCTCCAGAATGCGCGGGTGTAATCCATACCGATTTCCAAAAAGGCTTTATTCGTGCAGAAACTATTAGTTATGCTGATTTAATGGAACACCAGTCGATGATTGCGGCTCGCGAGGCTGGAAAGATGCGTTCAGAAGGAAAAGCATACATCGTTAAAGATGGCGATATTATCTTATTCCGATTTAATGTTTAAGGAGGAAACACAGTGGAATTTATAATCAGTTATATTGGCTTTATTTTATTAATGTTTTTTATTACCTTTTTTATCAGTATTTTCGTGCAGTATTTTCGCACGCGTACCGTTACCCCAACAAAGATGTTCACTTACAAAAGAGGTGGTGTCTTTGAACACTATATTATTGTTGGTATTATCACTGCAATTGTCCTCGGTCTCCATGTAGGTGTAGGCTTAAACCCATTCCCAGTAGAGATTGAAGATAGCAATATATTAAGCACATTTATCACTGCAGCAACCATGATGATTGTTGGCTTTATCTTTATGGTATTCTTGTTTATCTTTGCATTTTACTTTCTTGCGCATTTTTACTTAAAAATTGCCAAGAATCAAGATAAAAAAACGTTTTACGAAAAAAATACGCATCGTATGATTGCAACGGCATTTGGCCTTTCCATTTTCTTAATTGGTGCCATTGTACTTGCTGTCATTTTAGGCGCATAAAAGACGGATGCTCAGCATCCGTTTTTCTTTTGCGCTCTGAGGTATTTATAACCAATAAGAATGTGATATAATTGTTAGTGGGTGATAATAATGAAAGCAAAAATAATCTCTGTAGGCAATGAATTATTAAACGGAAAAACCTTAAACACAAACCTTACGTATTTATCAAAACAGTTACGTAAAATTGGTATTCCAATTGAAAGTGCGATGTGTATCCAAGACAATGAAAAAAACATCCATCGTACACTGAAAGAATCCAACGAAGATCTTATTATCTTTACAGGAGGACTTGGACCAACACGTGATGATATTACCAAAGAAAGTGTTTGTGATTTTTTTAACTTAAAGCTTGAACTTCATGAAGACACACTTAATACGATTAAACAGTATTTTGCGCGACTTGACCGTGAGATGTCTGAAAGCAACGAAAAACAAGCCTATTTTCCAAAGGATGCGATTATCCTTGAAAATAAACAAGGCACAGCGCCAGGCTTAATTGTTAAAACTGACGAGAAAACTGTGGTTTTATTACCGGGTCCACCCCATGAACTTATACCGATGTTTCATTATGTAGCTGATTACCTAAAAGAACGAACCAATCAAACACTGTATCAGTCTGGGTACTTAGTGGTTGGCATTGGCGAATCCGATATGGAAACGGAAATGAAGGCTTTTTATAATAAGCACCCAGAGGTTGAAATTGCGCCGTACGCAGATCTTGCGTCGATCCAGTATATCTTTACCTCAACTGATGCAGATGCGCTAGAAAAGGCATTAGACCAGTTTAAGAAACGATTTAATGAGTACATTGTAGGCCCGTATGACGAACCGCTAGAAAAACGAATAGTGGATACGTTAATCGCACGAAACATGACCATTAGTTTAGCAGAATCTGCAACGGGTGGAATGGTGTCGTCGACCCTTGTTAATGTACCGGATGCTTCGAAGGTGTTTAATGAGTCTTACGTGCTTTATTCCAATGGGTCAAAAGTGAAACAACTCGGGATTAATCAAATGATAATGGAGAAGTTTGGCGCCGTTAGTGACCAATGCGTTTATGAACTCGCCTATCAACTTGCCTCACGCACGGATGCCGATATCACTTTAAGTATTTCTGGTATTGCGGGTCCAGGTGGGGGTTCAGCGATTAAACCCGTTGGAACGATGTATTATGGACTGTACCATGAAGGCAAAACAAAAACCTATAAGAAAGTCTTTTCCGGTGACCGCAACATGATTCGCAAAAAAGCAACCGTTTATGGACTTTACCTTGTTTTAAAGGCATTGATGCATGAAGACAATCATTGATAAACGGACACTTGAAGGGGTTTCAACTTTAGAATACCGAAAGAAAAAGTCCGATAAGTTGTTGTTTTTGCAGCATGGAATCTACGGCAACAAACAAAAAATTATGAACTTACTTGGCATTTCTTTTGTCAAACTCGGGTATCATGTGGTTGCTGTTGACGCCTATAAACATGGTTCACGAGGTGAAGAACCTTTTCGTTCCCAAAATCAAGACCGGAGCGCACTTGAAACCATGCTTGTTGTGAAACAAACCGCAGAAGATATCAAAGCCATCTATGAGAACCATTTTAAAGAGGATTATCCGATGTTTGATTTTGTTGGCATTTCAATGGGTGGGTTAATCGGATATTATTTATCAACCATCACCACCTATATTGATGATCTTGTTGCGTTAATAAGCAGTCCAAAGTTTTTAGAAGCGAACACCTATACGTTTCCCAAAGAGAAACAAGCACAGTATCCTGAAAGTAAAGAAGTTCGAAAAACCATTGAAACAATGGACCCAAGTACAAAAGCACATACGATGTCGTTTAACCGTTTGCTTATGTTTAATGGGAACGATGATGATGTGATTCCTTATGAACAAACCGAGTCATTCTACCATCAAAACAAAGACATGCCGATTGTTTTTAAACTATATGATACTAAGCATAAAATCGTTAAACCGATGCATGATGATCTTATAAAATACCTCAAAAACAAATCGGTTTAATCAAGTATTATCTGTTTACAATCACCAAGGCTTGTGCTATAATTATACACCGTGAGTTTGAAAACTCATCCTTGCTGCATATTTAAGCAGCCACTAGTCCAAAAGGAGGAATTAATATGAGAAAGTACGAAATCATGTACATTATTCGTCCGACTGTTTCAGAGGATAACCGTAAAGCTTTGATTGAAGAACTAAGTAACGTTCTTACATCAAACGGCGCAGAAATCCGTAAAGTCGATGAATGGGGAATGCGTGACTTAGCGTATGAGATTCAAAAACATCGTAAAGGTTATTATGTTGTTCTTGATGTTACGACACCAGATGAAGCACGTGCTGAATTTGATCGAATCATTCGCTTAAAAGAAGACATTATCCGCTACTTAACTATTAAAGACGTTCGATAAGAAAGGTGATAGTATGATTAACCGCGCCGTATTAGTCGGTCGCTTAACTAAGGACCCAGAACTTAGACGCACCGCAAATGATATCGCAGTCACAACCTTTACTCTTGCTATTAACCGCCCATTCACGAGCCAAAGTGGTGACCGTGAAGCTGATTTTATTCAGTGTGTTGCATGGCGTAGACAAGCAGAAACCGTAGAGAAGTTCCTGTCAAAAGGAAGTCTTGTCGGTGTTGAAGGTCGCATTCAAAGTAGAAGTTACGATGATCAAGACGGTAACCGCAAATACATCACTGAAATCGTATGCGACTCAGTTCAGTTTCTCGACACAAAACCATCGAGCGACACTGACCAAGCGCAAACCCAATCATCAAAACGAAATGAAACCAAATCAAATCGCAACGATGATTTGATTTCTGAAGACGATTTACCATTTTAATAAGGAGGATTAACGTATATGGCTAGACCTAATTTTCGTAAAAGACGTAAAAAAGTATGTTTCTTTACTGAAAACAAAATTACGTACATTGATTATAAAGACACTGAACTCTTAAGACGTTTTGTTTCAGACCGTGGTAAAATTTTACCAAAACGTGTTACTGGAACTAAAGCAGGTTACCAAAAAGAACTTGGTGTTGCAATCAAACGTGCTCGTCACATGGCACTATTACCATTCGTAAAAGACTAATAAACAAAATGCGCTTAACGGCGCATTTTTTTGTTATAATAAAGTGAGGTGATCCGATGGAAGCACTCCAAAAAAACAGTGAACGTATACAAAAAATAAACGCATTCATGAACGCATTAAATGCCGCAGACAAACATGAAAAAAAAGCCATTGTCGATGCGTACCGAACCACGCTTGATGCCGTGACACCACTCGATATTTTTTATGTTGATATGTATAAAGACACATCAACGTTATCCGCAGACACAATCAAAGAAAGCGCGAACCGATTTGTTAATGTGTTTTATAAGTCGCTTAGAAACTATGAGTTTAAAGACCACCACCATCACTTTTTTCAAGCGTTACTTGAAGAAAACGAGGCGATTATTAAGCACTTAAAATCAATGAAGCCACATTTTAAAAACGATAAAATTGTAGAAAATCGTCAAGTCCTTTTAAAGGGGTTTGAACAGTGCTTAGCTTTTGAGAAAAAGTATGTTAAAAAAGAAAACATTTTCTTCCCAAGACTTGAATCTCGCGTTCCATCCACAAGACCGCTTGAGGTTATGTGGTCACTTCACGATGATGCACGCGCACAACTAAAACAGATTATTGCCTATTTACAAGAACAGCAACTTCAAGTGAAACCAGTAAAAGAGTTGATTGGGACGTATTATTATTTGGTGTATGGTATTATTCAAAAAGAAGTGCTGATTTTGTTTCCAGTTGCGGCTAAGTTTTTAGACGATGACGAGCTTGATGCGATGTATGATGAGTCGATGCAGTATGGCTTTACTTTTTTGGAAAAAGAACCACGTCAAACAAAAGAAGACGTCAAAGAAACGTTCTCCGACCACCACTTCACAGTCCGGAATGGACAACTTGATTTTAACCAACTCAATTTGATGTTAAACCATCTACCTGTTGATATAACCTTTGTCGATAAAGACGATCGAGTACGGTATTTCAATGACTCTAAAAACCGTCACTTCCCAAGAAATCCGTCCATTATTGGGCGTTTGGTTGAGCATTGTCATCCACCCAAAAGCGTAGAAACCGTTAAACGTATTGTGGAAGCATTTAAAAAAGGCGAAAAAGATTTTGCTGAGTTTTGGATTACGTTTAAAGGAAGTTTTCTCTATATATCTTATTATGCCATTTATGATGATAAAGGAAACTATGAAGGCATTTTGGAAGTGTCTCAAGATGTCACGCGAATCCGTAAACTTGATGGTGAACAGCGATTATTAAATTGGGATAAATAAAAAAGACACTGAAAAGTGTCTTTTTACATATTAAGGGGTTTAATGTGTTTCATTAGGTAAATAAATGGAGTGTCAAGTGCGGCTACCATGATTTTAATGATGTAAGTAGTCAGGATAATCTGCCATAATACATTTGCAGGAACGACACCTAAAAATGCAATCGGAACAAACACAATGGAATCCACGAATTGACTAATCATGGTTGACCCTAGGTTACGGACAAAAAGCATCTTATCACTTGGGAACTTCTCACGGATTTTTTGAAAGAGATGAACGTCTAAGATTTGACTGATTAAGTAAGCGGTTAGACTTCCTAATGCAAGACGAGGCAATAACCCGAAAATCATTTCAAAAGCCTCTTGAACGTCGCCATCACCATACTCAGTAAAGCGAAGCACAAATTGCATGATGATTACCATTGCAAGCAGGCTGAAGAAACCAACGTAGACAGCACGCTTTGCTTCTTTGACGCCATACTTTTCATTCAAAGCGTCAGTCGCTAAGAAGAGTGTTCCAAACATGATGTTTCCAAGGGTTGCAGTTAATCCAAAAATTTCAATAAACTTGACCACTTGAATGTTTGCGAGTACCGTACCCATTGCAACCCATGCAATTAAACCGTATTTACCAAACAGTTTGTATGAGATGACAATAAGAACAAAATTGACAAGTGCAAAAATAAACCAAATTAATTCATTCGACATACGAATAGCCTCCTAGTTTTGATGTCGCAGGATGGTTACGAACTGCGTAATACTTTGGTATTTTAGCTGAATCTTTACTCTTTGTCAACAATTACCGATAATATTTAAGACGCTTTTTATATTAGCGTTCCTATGGTATAATATTTTAAGCAAAAGGCTCATCTTGAGGTGATGATATGGATCGAATGTTTAACATTATTTTTGCGGTAATTGGAGCAATGTTTTTAATCTTATTGGTGGCTTTTCGTGAGAACCCAGTGTTTTTTATCGTCATTGGATTAGTCGCCATTGCATTCGTGTTTAACATGTATTTTTCTGTGCGGTATTTAGCCTTTAAAAAACAGCGTATTGCGAATCTAACCACTAAACTTCAAGACCGTGATGCCTTACTTGAACGCAAGGAACTGGTTGAAGAACAACTGATTCATAATTTACCTGTTGGGATTATTATCATTACGCCACAGTTTGATATCGAGTGGGCAAACGATGAAGCGAAAAAGATTTTTGAAAACAATCTTGAATCACGCAACCTTGATTTATTGCATAAAGAATTAAAAGAGAAGATTCAGTTCAGCGATGCCTCACAACTTTTTACCATAAAAGTATATGAGCATGATTACGATATTCGTTTTGATGAAGCGACACGCACAATCTATTTGTTTCGAAGCACAGAACGCGAAGAATTAAAACGGTTAACTTATCAAAACACCGATGTTATTGGCGTGCTTCATCTTGACAATTTCGAAGACGCAATTAGTGTTTTGGATGTTCAAGAACGCAATGAAATTCAAGGACGATTACTTGGAGCTCTTGATGATTGGTCAGATGATGGCGGATTTTATTTAATGCCTCTAACCACGTCGAAAATCGTTGTTTTTATGCACCGTAAAAATCTTGACGAAGTTGTAAAACAACAATTCAAAATCATTGATAAAATTAATGATATTTCAAAAGACCATGAAATGCTTGTGACCTTAAGTGGCGGATTCGCTTGTGCAAACATGCCGCTTGATAAGCTGGGCGATATTGCCGGAGACGCACTGGATTTAGCCTTAAGTCGTGGTGGCGATCAAGTCGTGGTGAACATTCAAGGCGAAGCGCTTAAATATTTTGGGGGAAACAGCAACACTCAAGAAAAACGAACGCGTATTTCGAGTCGCATCAACGCACAAAAACTCGCGTCATTATTTGAAGAAAGCGACCAAGTCTTTATTATGCCTCATCAACATCCAGATACGGATGCACTCGGAGCTGCGATTGGTATATTTAAGATTGCTCAAGCGTTAAAAATTGAAGCGTATATTGTGCTAAATTTTAACGCCATTGATAAAACAGTCAAGAAAATTTTGCAGTTTATGGAATACGAATACGTATCCTTTTTGGAAAACTTTATTTCTCCAGAGGAAGCCTTAAGTATGTCGACAAGACAAAGTGCACTTGTGCTTGTTGATCACCATTCTTATGGGCAAGTCATTGATGAGCGTTTAGTCAACAAAATACCGAACCGTGTCATCATCGATCATCACCGAAAGTTGAGTGACTACATCGAAGATAACCGATTCAGTTACATCGAACCCTACGCGTCAAGTTCAACGGAACTTATTGTTGAGATGATCAACGTCTTTAAAAAAGATATTACGCTTAATCCTTTTGAGGCAACGGTCATGTTAAGTGGTATCATTGTTGATACAAACAACTTTATGTATCGGACAGGATCAAGAACGTTTGAAGCGGCTGCCGTTTTGCGTAAATACGGTGGCGACACGTACAAGGTTAAAAACATTTTACGTGAATCGTTAAAAGAAATCCAAACGCGATCCAAATTGTTAACGTTAGCTGAAGTTATTAAGAAGCGCTTCTCGATTGTTGTCGTTCCGGATTCCATTGAGTCTGATCGCATATTGCTGGCACAGATTGCCGATGATTTGCTTGAGATTGACAATACCGTCGCATCCTTCGCAATCGGAGGGCTTGAGAAAGATAGCATTGGAATAAGCGCGCGAAGTTTAGAAGGCTATAATGTTCAAGCGGTGATGGAAAAATTTGGTGGTGGTGGACACTTTAATAATGCTGGCGCCCAAATTGAAAACCAAGATATAGACAAAGTGAAAGCAACCTTAATAGACATATTAGAGAACTCAATACAGGAGGAAAAACCAATGAAAGTTATATTGAAAAAAGATGTAAAAGGAAGAGGAAAAAAAGGCGAAGTTGTTGAAGTTGCTGCGGGGTATGGGAACTATCTTCTTACGAGCAAACAAGCGATTGAAGCCACACCAGAAAACATGCAGATAATTGAAGATGAAAAATCGCGTGCAGAAGAGGAAGCACGTCAGGAATTACAAAATGCTAAAGCGCTTAAAGAACGCATTGATTACCGTGCGGTAAAAGTGTATGTTAAAATTGCTGACAATGGTAAATTTTATGGCAAAATCAATACCAAACAAATTGCCGAAGCACTGAAACAACAACACAGCATTGAAATCGATAAACGCAAGATTCAATTAGACGATCCTGTTACTGCACTAGGAACGTATAAAATTGATGTTAAACTTCATAAAGATGTGACAGCAACGTTTGAGTTGCTCGTCTTAGAACAATAACATGGCAGAGCATGTTATCCCTCATAGCAATGAGGCAGAACAAAATGTTTTAGGTGCAGTGTTTATTGATCCAAATATTGTTAAAACGTTAGTCGATCAACTGCAAATTGATGATTTTTATTCACGCCGTCATCGTTTAATTTACGGCGCGATTAAAGAACTTTATCAAGAGGAAGTTGAGATTGATTATACAACCCTAATCGACCGCCTAGAAACGAAAAGCTTACTTTTAGATGCGGGTGGACCGGATTATATTCTCGGGTTATCGGAAACGACACCATCGGTGGTTAATATTGAACATTACGTTAATATTATCCGTGATAAAGCCGTCGTTCGCCGAACGATTGAAGTCGCAAAAAAAATTGCTGAAGATGGCTATAGCGCTGTTGACATTAAAGATTACATGTCTGAAGCAGAGAAACAATTCTTTGAAGTCACAAAATCACGTCGCTCATCGGCTTTCATTACCATGCGTGAAGCAACCCAAGAAGTGATCGCTAAAACAGAAGAAGCCAAAAACAATAAAGGACAATTGCTTGGCCTTGACACAGGATTTGATAAAGTCAATGATTATTTATTTGGTCTGCAGCCTGAAGAACTTTATATTATTGCAGCGCGACCATCAATGGGTAAAAGTGCGTTCGCATTAAACATGGCAACGAATGTGGCAAACATGAAACACCGTCCTTATGTCGCTTTTTTCTCACTTGAGATGGGTGTGGATCAATTGGTTGGTCGAATGCTTTCTAGTGAAGCACATGTTAAAAGCAGTCACCTTAAAACGGGGAACTTGTCGGCGACAGAATGGCAACAACTTAGTGTTGCCAGCAACAAACTATCGAATTTAAACATTCTTTTTGATGATTCGGGTACAGTTAAAGTCACGGATCTTCGTCAAAAATGTCGTAAATTAGCACAAGAAAGTAAACTTGATCTTGTCGTGATTGACTACTTACAGCTTTTATCAGGATCGAGAAACCAAACAAACCGTGTTCAAGAGGTATCGGAAATATCACGTACGTTAAAAGAAATGGCACGCGAGCTAAAAATTCCCGTTATCGCTTTGTCGCAATTATCACGTAGTGTTGAACAACGTCCAAATAAGAAACCAATTCTTGCCGATTTAAGAGAGTCGGGTTCAATTGAACAGGATGCCGATGTTATTATGTTCTTGTACCGCGAAGATTACTACGAAGAAGATCGTGATAAGCATACTGAGCTGGTTGACATTATGGTGTCGAAGAACCGTTCTGGTGCGATTAGCATGGATGATATTAAGCTTATCTTTAAAAAACAATACAGCAGTTTTAAAAACAAAACGTACTCAGCCCAATCCGATACGTATGATGATGGTCTAGAGGATGTTGATTGAGACACACAATTGTGTGTCTTTTTTTTGGAAAGGTATAGCGTTTTCATAATGAGAGTGCTATAATGGTGCAGGATATTTTTATAAGATATAGGTGATAGCATGATACGAATGAATCGACGAAAAAAACCATTAAAAACAAAGATCGATTTAACAACAGGAAGTATCCTTAAGAAGATATTGATTGTTGCGATACCCATGTTGCTTGCAAGTTTGGTGCAAATGGCGTATAATCTAACGGATATGTTCTGGGTTGCGCGAGTTGAACGTCTTGGCGAAAGCGCAGAAGAAGCCGTAGCTGCCATTGGAACAGCTGGATTTTATCCGTGGTTTGGCTTTGGCTTAATTGCGATTGTTAAAATCGGTGTTAGCATCAAAGTATCTCAAGCAGCAGGAAGAAACGACGAAGAAGGCGTAAATCGCTTTGCAACAAACGGATTTATCTTAATGCTTTTCCTTGCAGCTTTATACAGTATTTACGGTGTTTTTTTTAACAACCACTTTGTCGGGATATTCAATATCGATAATCCGAATGTGGTTAGTCAAAGTCAAACGTACTTACGCATTATATCCATGTTTGGAACAGCGTATTTCATGGTGAACTTGTTCAATGGGGTTTACGATGGATTAGGGAGAACGATTAATACCTTTTACGTGATGGCAACTGGGCTTGTGCTCAACATGATTTTAGACCCAATCTTTATTCTTGTGCTAGGCTGGGGTGTAACAGGGGCTGCAACGGCAACCGTTATTTCACAATCGAGTGTGTTACTCATCTATGGGTTTATTTACTTATCAAAACATCGACCTGCGGTCATTTCGTTTCGAAAATATTTTTCATTTCTAGAGATGAAGCGAATCTTTTTGCTAGGCTTTCCTGTTGGGGTTCAAAGTATGATTATGACGATGATTTCAATCTCGATTGGTGTGATGGTTGCCTCCTACGGTGCAGCAATCATGAGTGTATCGCGGATTGGTTCACAAATAGAAGCACTGAGTTGGATGGTTGCATCGGGATTCCAAGTGGCTTTAGCATCCTTTGTAGGTCAAAATTATGGAGCCAATCAGTTTGCACGCGTAAAACAAGGGTATGCAACAAGCATGATGTTGCTTGTGCCATATGGTTTAGCGATTAACGCGCTGCTTTATTTTGGTGCCCAACCGCTTTTTGCCCTGTTTATCTCCAACGAGGATACCTTAGCAGAAGGTATTGTTTACTTAAAAATTATCAGCATTTCACAACTGTTTATGATATTAGAGGGCATAACCGCTGGCGCCTTTAATGGTCTTGGGAAGACATATATCCCATCCGTTATTCAAATTATTGGTAATGCCTTGCGCATCCCACTTGCCTTTGGATTGAGTGCTTTACTTGTTCAGTCAGTTCATGGTATTTGGTGGGCCATATCAATCAGTTCGCTTTTCAAAGGGATTGTCATTGTTGTCTTGTTTGCTTACTTTATGTGGATGTTGACAAAACGCGGTGGATTTAAACAAGTTGAAAATTCGAAAGCGGTATAATATAATAGGTCCGGAGTGATAACTATGAAAGAACGTTTGGAAACTATAGTCAAGCGCTATAACGACATCAACGAAATGTTAAGTGATCCTGATATTACGAAAGATATCAAGCGATTAACTGAACTATCAAAAGAACAAAGCGGTTTAGAAAGAACTGTGACAACCTATGAAAAATACAAAGAAACCGAAGACACCATCAGCGACTTAAAACTCATGGCCAAAGAAGACGATGAAGAAATTCGCGAAATGGCAAACATGGAACTTGATGAAAATAAAAAACTGCTTAAAGAACTTGAAGACGAATTGACACGTTTACTTGTGCCAAAAGATCCAAATGATGAGAAAAATGTTATTATTGAAATTCGTGGCGCCGCCGGTGGTGACGAAGCGAATATTTTCGCAGCGGATCTTTACCGCATGTACATAAAATATGCTGAACATAAAAACTGGAAAATTGAACTTGTCTCGTCGGTGGATAATGAAGCAGGCGGGTTATCGCAAGTTGAGTTTACCGTGTCGGGTGACAGCGTGTATTCATTGCTTAAATATGAATCCGGAGCGCACCGTGTCCAACGTGTACCCCAAACAGAATCACAAGGACGTGTGCACACATCAACCGCGACAGTTCTTGTTTTACCAGAAGTTGAAGATGTTGAAGTTGAAATGAACATGGGCGACATAAAGATTGATACGTATCGTTCAAGTGGTTCAGGTGGACAAAGTGTCAATACAACAGACTCTGCCGTCCGTGCAACTCATGTGCCAACGGGAACGGTTGTAACATGCCAAGATGGGAAAAGCCAACATGAAAATAAAGCTACGGCACTGCGTGTTATGCGTGCACGACTGCATGACCGCGCCATGCAAGAGAAAATGGAAAAAGAAGGTCAAGAACGCCGAAGTAAAATCGGAACAGGTGACCGAAGTGAAAAAATACGGACCTACAACTATCCACAAAATCGAATTACCGATCATCGCATCGGCTTTACTATTCAACAACTTGACCGCGTGATGGAAGGAAAACTTGATTCGATCATCGAGGCATTAGTTGAAGAAGAAATGAAACGAAAACTTTCTAAAGATAAAGAAAGTTGATTGGAATGCTGAGGAGATTATGATGCCTACTTACAAAGACGCTTTAAAAATTAATGAACGTTATGCCCTTGATAACAATAAAGAACCGAGTGCAATTAAGCTATTGATGCTACATTACACTGGTCTTTCGAGTGCAAAATTATTAAACATCATGGATAAACCTATGGAAGACAAAATGTATAAAGCCTATTTAAAATCAGTGGATGATTACATCATCAAAAACAAACCGGTACAATACATCACAGGCAGTGAATATTTCTATGGTCACACCTTTTGTGTTAACAACAAAGTCCTAATTCCACGTTTTGAAACCGAAGAACTGATTGGGCATGTGCTTGATATGAAACAGTCATATTTCGGTGACGAAACCGTAAAACTTCTTGATGTTGGAACGGGCTCTGGGTGTTTAGCTATTACCTTAACCTTAGAAGATGCAAGCATTGATGCATACGCCACAGACATTAGTCAAGAAGC
Source organism: Candidatus Izemoplasma sp. (assembly GCA_007131405.1). Lineage (GTDB taxonomy): Bacteria > Bacillota_I > Bacilli_A > Izemoplasmatales > Izemoplasmataceae > SLQR01. The sequence continues at coordinate 369 of SLQR01000034.1, read as the reverse complement.
AATTGAACTCGCTCAAGAGAATAACCGAACCTTAAATGGGAATGTTCATTTCGTACAAGGCGATTTACTTGAACCCATAAAGGAACAAAAATTTGATATCTTGATATCAAATCCACCGTATATACCATCGGATGAGTACGTTGAGCCTATTGTTAAAGACAACGAGCCACACCTAGCACTCTTTGGTGGAAAAGATGGACTCGAATTCTATCGTCAAATTCTAAAAGACGCAGAGAGCGTTTTAAATGACCGTTATGTGATTGCCTTTGAACACGCATACGATAAGGCAAAAGAACTAAAGCGTTTAATCAAAAAACACTTAAAAAATGTTAAGGTCATTCAAAAACAAGACATGCAAGGAAAAGACCG
>SLQR01000071.1 GCA_007131405.1 Candidatus Izemoplasma sp. | reverse complement strand
ATTTTGATGCCGATGATCACGTTCCTGAATACGCTGGTACAAATAATAATACTATTAATACCCCTAAATTTTTCACATTAGATTTTGATGCAGATGACCATGTTCCCGAATACGCTGGCACATAAAATTTAGTATAATTTAAAGGAGAATGTTTTATGGAAAGAAATGAATTTATGATTGAACTAAATGGTATTATTGAAACCATTCACACATATACGCGTAATCCGTTTATGGTGGGTTATACGAAAGAGCTAAGAAAATCAATGAAGTATAATGATATGGATACATTGAGAATTGCTCTTGATAAACTGATCGGTTGGTATAACGAAGAAATTGAAGCCATTAAATCGGACGATTATATTTTCAATAAAAATATGCATGAAAAAGCATATGACATACTCAAAGAGTACCGTCAAGGGCTTCAAACTTAAGAAACTAAACCTATTATATCACGTTTACCTTATTTAAGAAACACCTTAACTTGTTGCCTCATGCCCCTTTATATAGCCTACACAAAAAAGCCTCTATATGTCCCCAACATAGTAGAGACTTTTTTGATGAACTCAAAATAATGGTCTACATAATGTAAAAGTCCTTCTCGGGTAGGATATCGAGAAGGACTTTTAAACTTGAGGGGTAATAGGGGTAATTATTATTCAATTAATACAACGTGATCCTGTTACACTCCTTTCGCTCTAATGGTATTGGAGATAGGTAAAAGTCCTATCTACTTAAATAGTACTTTATTCTTAAAAAATAAAACAGCGCGGATATGTCATAGTTTTTTCTCTTTTTAGTGATTTTTTTTGCAAAAAAAGTAGAGAACTCATGAAAATGAGTTCTCTATTTTGTGTTCTATTAAAGTTGTTCGGTAACGGTTTTTCCTTGCATATGAAGGATTAAATACTCTGGTCCGCCAGCTTTTGAATCGGTTCCACTCATGTTGAAGCCACCAAATGGTTGGTACCCTACGATGGCTCCGGTACATTTACGGTTTAAGTAAAGGTTCCCAACATGGAACTCTTCACGGGCACGCTCTAAATGCATACGGTCGTTTGATAAGACAGCACCGGTTAACCCAAAATCGGTGTTGTTGGCAACTTTTAGTGCTTCATCAAAGTCTTTTACTTTCGTAACAGCAAGCACTGGGCCGAAAATTTCTTCTTGCATGATGCGTGCAAGTGGATCCACATCGACAATAATGGTTGGATCAATAAACCAGCCCTTCGATGAATCGCTTGTGCCACCCGTAAGGAGTCGTCCTTCTTTTTTTCCAATTTCGATGTATTCGTTAATATTATTAAAGGCATTTTCATCGTTGACTGGTCCCATATCGGTGTTGTCTTCCGTCGGATTGCCAATGGTTAGTGCTTCGGCTTTTTCTTTAAGCTTTTCAAGAATTTCATCATACACACTTTCGTGGATAATCGCACGACTACATGCACTGCATTTTTGCCCACTAAAGCCAAACGCACTGGCAATGATGTCAGTAGCAGCTTTTTCTGTGTCATAGTTTTCATCAACAACAATCGCATCTTTACCGCCCATTTCGGCAATCACGCGTTTTAGCCAAATTTGACCTTTTTGTACTTTTGCGGCATTTTCGTATATATTGCATCCAACTTCACGGCTTCCTGTGAAACTGACAAAGCGTGTTTTTGGATGTTTAACGATATAGTCCCCAATTTCGCGACCTTTTCCTGGCAAGAAGTTGACAACGCCTTTAGGCAGTCCCGCTTCTTCTAAGACTTCAACAAGTTTATAGGCAATCACTTGTGTGGTTGCGGCGGGTTTAAGTAAAACAGCATTCCCAGCCACAACGGCCGCACTTGTCATTCCAGTTAAAATCGCAAGTGGGAAGTTCCATGGGGTGATAATCGCACCAACACCAAGTGGAATGTAGAAATACTCGTTGCGTTCAATGTTTTTACGGCTAAGAATTTTTTTATCGACTTCGGTCATGTCGAGCATTTGACGTCCATAGTATTCTAAGAAATCAATCGCTTCTGCCGTATCAGCATCTGCTTCAGCGTACGGTTTTCCTGCTTCGCGTGTCATTAAGGCACTAAACTCAAAATGGCGTCTTCTTAAAATATTTGCGGCTTTAAATAAAACATCTGCACGCACTTTCGCTGGCACTTTTTTCCATTTTTCAAACGCCCCGAGCGCGCTTTTCATCGCAAGATCGGCCTCGTCGATACCGGCTTGATAAATCTCACCAATCACTTCATTATGATCCGCAGGATTCTTTGAGACATACGTATTTTTTGTTTTAATGCGTTCTCCATTAATGATGAGTGGGTATTTGCGGCCTAAATACTGTTCGACAACGTTTAACCCCTCTTTGTACTTTTTTACATTTTCTGGTTGTGTGTAATCGTTGTAAGGTTGACATGAATAATCATAAATTCCCATAATTTTCTCCTTTCAAATTTTAAACGACACTCGTTTCCATTTCTATAATTTCTTTCCCATCAAAACGATCAAGACTTAACGCCTCCATCGGCATTGAAGGGGTTTTTCCCAAAATAAGTTCACTAAGTAATACACCGGTCATCGGCGCCAACATAAAGCCATGACCACTAAATCCACAGGCAATATAAAACCCTTTGCGATGCTTTGTGCCACTAATAATTGGTTGGTGATCGGGGCTCATGTTATAGAGTCCTCCCCACTGACGAATAACGCGAAGTTCACCAATCGGTGGTAAAAGACGAGTGACCGTTTTACTCATTTCATCTAAGAACTTCCAACTGCTACTGACATCGTAGCCTTTGGGCATATCCTTGTCGCCACGTCCCATAATAAAGGCCCCATGTGGTGTTTGCTGACAATAGATATTCTGTGAAAACGAAATGACCATCGGTCCTTGCATGGTTTCAACGGGTTCAGTCACTAGAATTTCATGGTTTTCTGAGTAGACGGGAATATCCACATCTACCATCCGACCAATATCTTTAGCCCAGCCCCCTGCCGCGTTCACAACAATGGATGTCTTTATTGTACCACGGTCTGTTTGAACCGCTTGAATAATGTCATCTTCCATCACGATGGATTCGACGGTTGTGTAGGTGTAAAATTCAACGCCGAGCCGTTTTGCGGCTTTATAGTAAGCATCCGTCATCGTAAATGGATTAAGATGCCCATCCGTCGGACAGAACGTTGCACTGTGAACAACATCGGTGTTTAAATGTGGCACAATTTCTTTCGCTTCTTCCTTAGTTAAAACCCGCGAAGGAATATCTAAGCTGTTTTGAAGTTTAACGTTTTTCGCAAATGTTTTCGCTTCTTCTTCGTCGCTTGCAATCACGAGGTACCCTTCTTGCTTAAACTCAACATCGCCATCGTATTCAAGGATTTCTTGTGCTTTCTCAAAGAAATCAACGCTTTTTTTCGCAAGCATACAGTTCATTTTTGTTCCCCACTGTTGACGAATACCCGCACCACAGCGACCGGTTGCACCACTTGTAATGTATTCCTTTTCAATCACAACAATATTTTGTTGTCCTTCTGCCGCAAGGTTATAGGCAATACTGCATCCACTGATGCCACCACCAATAATGACAATGTCTGCTTGCTTAACCAGTTCTTTTTTATTCTTCATCTTCTGCCGACTCCTTGATGCTTTTTAGTTTAACACCCATTGTAAAGGGACGCATATTGTGAAACTCAACATCTTCTAAAGGCTGATTAAAGTATTTCGCAATTTCCCATTGCACCATCTTTCCACAGGTATTTGCTTGACATGGGCCCATACCCACACGTTTTATTCGCTTTAATTCTTCAAACGTTGTGTAGCCTTCCTCAAAAAGATCATAAAGATCTTGTAAGGTCACATCTGAACAACGACAAATAATAATCTGTTTAGCGTCCATGTTTCACCTCAACCGTCATGGCATCATATAAGAATTCGCGTTCAACTTCAAGGTGCACTAACGCGGTTTTATTGTGGCGCTCAGTGATGTGTACTTTTGTCACTTCACCTTGCGTAATGATGTCGCCAGAGCGATTCATCACATTCATCTTCTCGCCTTTTTCAGGGTACGGTAAAAACTCATAAGGAATCTTCATTTCGACTTTATCGCCTTTTAACATCCGTACCGTAATCGCAAGACCAGGACAATTATAGACACAAATGCCACAGCCTGTGCACTTATCATAATCAATCAGTGGACGCACATTAATGTCTTCTGGAATAAAAATTGCGTCAAACGGACAACTCGTGCTACAAGGGTTACACGGAATCTCTTTATAACATTCAATAATCGCTTTTGGTTTTTCTAAAACAATTTGATCTGGGAAGCATGATTCAATCAATTCTTTACTCGGTACGCCATTTTTCTCAATCATACTTCGACCCCCAATTTATCCAAACCAGCACGAACTTTAGCTCCATGTGGTCCTTTTCTTAGATTGACTAAATCCTCACGCAGCGTCTTGAGTCGTGCTTCTTGATTGTCGTAACGGTACCCTGATTTAATCGCCGCTTCCATCCCCGCAATTTCACCAGCCATCATCGCTGAACTTGCTTCTTCAATGCCAGCAACATCACCACAAGCATACACATTCGGGACAGTCGTTTCGTAGCGTTCATTCAGTTTAGCAACATTGCCACCAAGCTCACGAATATACTTCACCTTTGCACCAATTTGCTGCAAGAGTTCCGTCAGCGGCGCAAGTCCAACCGCCATACAAATCGTATCCACTTCCAGAACCTCCTCGGTCCCAGGAATTCCTTGCCAGGCTTCATCAAGTTGCCATATTTCAACCGCTTCAACATGGTCATTACCAATCGCACGTTTCACGCTAGTATTCATCGTAATATCGACACCCAAACGTTTAATCTTCGACGCATGCACTAAATAGCCACCTATCTGCGAAGACGCTTCAACAAGTTTAACCACTTGAACGCCCGCTTGCATCAACTGATAACTTACGATAAGCCCAATATTTCCACTGCCAACCATTAAGACTTTATCCCCAGGTTTAACGCCGTAGACATTCATCAAAGTTTGCACAGCCCCAGCCGCATAAACACCAGGTAAATCATTGTTTTCAAACGGCAATGCTTTTTCACTCGCACCCGCCGCGATAATAATTGTTTGCGCTTGAATTTTAAAGTAATGATCCTGTTCAACACAGCTTAGCACTAAATCTTTATACAACCCAACCACAGTCGTGTTGGTTAAAACCTCAAGATTTTCATGCCCTTTAATCGCATCAATCATCAGCCCTAAAATATCAATCCCACGCTTCGATGCGTGTTGTTTCTCTGAACCAAAAAACATATGCGTTTGTTTGGTTAACTGACCACCAAGTAAGTCACTGCGATCAATAATTAAAACCTTCGCACCCACTTCAAGCAACGCTTTCGCAGCACGCAAACCCGCTGGTCCCGCACCGACAATCACAAATTCTGCTTGTCTCATTTAATTCGCCCCTTTCCTTCTTGTATACGAACATCCATCCCCGCTTCAAGTGGGGTAATGCATGTTCTTACATTTGGGACGCCATTCACTATCATATTGCACGAGGCGCAATTGCCAATCGCACAATAAAACCCACGCGGACGTTTTAAATGAAGGCTTTCACTCAACTTCTTAATCCCAGCCGCATGAAGCGCCGCTGCGATGGTATCGCCTTTTTGACCCTGAATTGGTTCACCATTGTAGGTAAACGTGATTGCTTCTGTTGCTTTAAACTGCAAAATCGGATGTTCTTTAATGCGCATAAATCCACCTCACGTATGTAATCTATTGGTTGATAATCAAGGCATGTTAAGCAAGAAAAGCGGTGCTCACACTTTTTTATTATAT
>SLQR01000031.1 GCA_007131405.1 Candidatus Izemoplasma sp. | reverse complement strand
GCTTTTCTTACGCCAGGTATTTGTCCTTTATATGCTAGTTCACGGAAACAAATACGGCAAAGTTTAAACTTACGAATAACTGCATGTGGTCTTCCACAACGTTCGCAGCGTGTGTACTCACGCACTTTGTGTTTCTGAGCGCGTGTTTGTTTAACTTTCATTGATGTTTTAGCCATAATAGCCTCCTTAATTTTTTCTGAACGGCATACCCATTTGTGTGAGTAATTCTCTTGCATGTAAATCAGATTCTGCCGTTGTTACGATAACAATATCCATCCCACGTACGCGATTTACATCGTCGTAATTAATTTCAGGGAAGATTAATTGTTCTTTGACACCGAGCGTGTAGTTTCCTCTTCCATCAAATGCCTTTGGACTAACACCTTGAAAGTCACGCACACGTGGAAGTGCAATATTCATCAATTTATCTAAAAACTCAAACATTCTTTCACCACGAAGAGTTACTTTACATCCGATCGCCATACCTTCTCTTAATTTAAAATTGGCGATTGATTTTTTAGCTCTTGTAATGACAGGTTTTTGTCCTGTTAATAAGGTTAGTTCGTTAACGGCTTCGTCGAGTGCTTTCGTGTTTGCGACAGCTTCTCCTACACCGATGTTAACAACAACCTTTTCTATTTTTGGTGCCTGCATCACTGATGAAAATTCAAACTTTTCTACGAGTGATGGGCGAACTTCATTATTATATATTTCTTGTAAACGGTTCATCCACTAATGCCTCCTCTCCTGATTAGTCTAAGACTTCACCAGATTTTTTTGCTACACGAACTTTTTTTGTTACTTCTTTTTTCTTGACTGTTTCGGTAATTGTTTTATACCCTACTCGAGTTACACCTTGCTTATCCACAATCATCACGTTTGATGCATGGATTGGTGCTTCAAATTCAATAATTCCCCCGTCTGGGTTTGCTTGAGTAGGTTTCGCGTGTTTTTTGACGATATTTACGCCTTCGATAAGTACACGGTTTTCTTTAGGAAATGTTCTTAAGACGGTACCTTCTTTACCTCTGGCTTCACCAGAAATAACGCGTACTTTATCACCTTTTTTGATTTTCATACGTTTTCCTCCTACTCTTTTCTATAGTACTTCTGGAGCTAGTGAAACGATTTTCATAAATCCTTCTTCACGTAACTCTCTTGCTACCGGACCAAAAATACGGGTTCCGCGTGGTGATTTGTCATCACGTACGATGACGGCAGCGTTTTCGTCGAATTTAATGTAAGAACCATCAGGGCGTCTAGTTTCACGAACCGTGCGCACGATAACAGCTTTTACAATTTCACCTTTTTTTACCATTCCGCCTGGTGTTGCTTGTTTGACGGTTGCGGTGATAATATCACCGATTCTTGCATATTTTCTTCTGGTACCGCCTAAAACCTTAATCGTAAGAATTTCTTTTGCACCAGAATTATCAGCTATTTTTAATCTTGATTCCTGTTGAATCATCTTAAAGAACCTCCTTTTAAGCTCTTCTAAATGAGAACTTTGCTTTCAACGATTTCAAGCAAGCGGAATTTTTTCGTTTTTGACAATGGACGTGTTTCCATAATCTTAACGACATCTCCGACTTTAGCTTGGTTGTTTTCATCATGTACAGCAAACTTTTTCGTCTGTTTAACGCGTTTCCCATATAGTAGGTGTTTTTTATAGTTGTCCACCATTACTGTGATCGTTTTTTCTGTTTTTGTAGATACAACGGTTCCAGTAAGGATTCTTCTACGATTTCGTTCCATCGAATTCTCCTCCCGTTCTATTTCGCATTGCGTTCATTGAGTATAGTTTTCATGCGCGCAATTGCTTTTTTCACTTTACGAATACGAGCTGTATTTTCTAATTGTCCAGTTGCCTGTTGAAAACGAAGGTCGAATAATTCCTTTTTCAGTGCAACGATTTCACTATTGATTTTAGTAGTGTCCCATTCTCTAATTTCATTAGCGTTCATTAGAATCACCACCACTTTCTTTTTTAACTACTTTTGTTCGTACCGGTAATTTATGCGAAGCAAGACGTAACGCTTCTTTAGCTACTTCTTCAGTAACTCCGGCAACCTCAAACATAATGGTTCCCTCTTTAACTACTGCTACCCAGCTTTCTGGAGATCCTTTACCAGATCCCATACGTACTTCGAGTGGTTTAGCAGTTTTAGCCATATGTGGGAAAATTCTAATCCATACTTTTCCTTGGCGTTTCATGAAACGGTTAATCGCAATACGAGCCGCTTCAATTTGGCGGTTTGTAATCCAAGCACCTTCAAGTGACTGAAGACCATAGTCTCCAAAGTTTACAAATGTTCCGCCTTTTGCTTTTCCTTCATATGAAACTCTATGAGGGCGTCTATATTTTGTTCTTTTAGGTGTTAACATTTAGTTTGCCCCCCTTTTCTTTTTGGCAGGTAAAATTTCACCTTTGTAGATCCACACTTTTACACCTAGTTTTCCGTATGTTGTCATTGCTTCCGAAGTTGCATAGTCAACATCAGCACGCAGTGTGTGAAGTGGGACGTTTCCTTCGCTGTATCCTTCGCTACGTGCCATTTCAGCACCACCTAAGCGTCCAGATACTAGTGTTTTGCACCCTCTAGCGCCTGCTCTCATAGCACGTTGAATTGCCATTTTTTGAACACGACGGAATGATGCGCGGTTTTCTAATTGTTGAGCGATTGAATCAGCTACTAATTGAGCATCTAATTCGGGTTTTTTCACTTCAACAACATTTAGAATAATGTCTTTGTCTGTTAATTGCTTTAATTTTGCAACCACTTTGTTTTTAACCGAACCTTCTCGACCGATAACCATACCAGGTTTTGCTGTATGAACCGTTAAGATAATGCGGTTTTTAAGTCGTTCAATTTCTATTTTTGAAACTGCTGAGTTTGTGTATAACTCCTCGAGCAGTTCGCGAATTTTAATATCTTCCTGCAATAAATCAGCAACATCATTTTTATTAGCATACCAACGAGAATCCCAATCTCGAATAATTCCAACTCGTAATCCGACTGGACTTACTTTTTGACCCATTTAGATTCCCTCCTTTACTCTTTCTCAGCAACAGTAATAGTTACGTTGCTGGTTCTTTTCAAGATTCTTGATGCGCTTCCTTTGGCACGGGCACGAATACGTTTCAATGTCGGCCCTTCACCAACGTAAATTTCTTTAATATAAAGGCTTTCGGTATCCATATCGTAATTGTGTTCAGCGTTTGCAACGACTGAGCGCAATAATTTTTCAACATGTGGGGATGCTGCTTTTGGTGTGTGATTTAGAATCGCAAAAGCTTCACCAACATTTTTACCTCTAATTAAATCGATTACTAATTTGACTTTGCGAGAAGAAATGCGAATCATTTTTGCTTGTGCTTTAGCTTCCATAATATCCTCCTCTATTACTTCTTAGCTTTCTTGTCTTTGTCGTGTCCACGATAGGTTCTCGTAGGAGCGAACTCTCCTAGTTTGTGGCCAACCATATCTTCTGTAATATATACAGGGACATGTTCTTTCCCGTTATAAACTGCAATTGTGTGTCCAACAAACGCTGGAAAAATTGTTGAACGTCTTGACCAGGTTTGAATGACTTTCTTTTTGCTTGCTTGGTTCATTTGCTCGACTTTCTTCATTAAGTGTTCGTCGCAAAATGGACCTTTTTTAATTGAACGTGACATGTTTGAGTTCCTCCTTTCCTATTTCTTCTTGCGTCTAACGATTAAACGATCGCTAGCTTTTTTATTTTTTCTCGTTTTAAGACCAAGTGCCGGTTTACCCCAAGGAGTAACTGGACTCTTGCGTCCGATTGGTTGTCTACCTTCTCCACCACCGTGAGGGTGATCGACAGGGTTCATAACAGATCCACGCACAGTAGGTTTAATACCTTTGTGACGGTTACGGCCTGCTTTACCAATGTTTACGAGTTCGTGGTCTTCGTTTCCAACTTCACCGATGGTTGCGCGGCAAGTTCCAAGGATTCGTCTATTTTCACCTGAAGCAAGTTTGACAAGAACATATTTATCTTCGCGTCCAAGAATTTGAGCACGTGTTCCTGCAGAACGAACAAGTTGTCCACCTTTGTTTGGTGCAAGTTCAATGTTATGAATAACTGTACCAACTGGGATGCTCATAAGCGGTAAAGCATTACCAACTTTGATGTCAGAACCTTCTCCAGATTCAATTGTCATCCCAACTTTTAATCCTTTTGGCGCTAAAATGTAACGTTTTTCTCCGTCAACATAGTTGATAAGAGCAATGTTAGCACTACGGTTCGGATCGTATTCGATCGTTGCTACGCGGCCTTCAATATTATCTTTATTTCTTTTGAAGTCAATAATACGGTATTTTCTTTTAGCACCCCCGCCATGATGACGAACAGTGATTTTACCTTGATTATTGCGGCCCGACTTTTTGTTAAGTTTAACGAGAAGTGACTTTTCTGGTTGATCTTTCGTTAGTTCTGCATAGTCAAGCTTCGTCATGTGTCTTAACCCGTTCGTGGTCGGTTTATATTTCTTTAAAGCCATTACGGTAACCTCCTTTATAAATGATTAATTACGATGAGAAAATCTCGATTTTATCGTCTTTTGATAATGTGACAATCGCTTTAGTCAATTCGTTTTTGTATCCTTGGTGTTGCCCAACACGTTTTTTCTTTGGTGTTGTGTTAATGACATTCACCTTTAACACTTTAACATCGAACAATTCTTCGACTGCTTTCTTGATTTGAATCTTATTGGCGCGTTTGTCCACTTCAAAAGTGTATTTATTATCGTTTTCAACGAGTTGCATACTCTTCTCTGTAATAAGTGGTCGCTTAATGATTTCTGATGCTAACATTACCCTAGCACCTCCTCATATTTTTTAACCGCATCTTTTGTAGTAAGAACTGCTTTGTGATTAAGCATTTCGTAAACACTCGCTTGATCCACTGTGCGAACAGTGACACCAGGAATATTACGTGCGGCTAATTGTACTGCTTCATCAGCTTGGTCGAGTACAATCATCACTTTACCCGAAAGTGAGAGATTGTTTAATACCTTGACAAATTCTTGTGTTTTTGAAGACTCAAGTGCTAATCCTTCAACAACGACAAAGCTTTTATCAGCTACTTTTGATGACAAAACTGATTTCAATGCAAGTCTTCTGACTTTTCTGTTTACTTTTAATGTGTAATCGCGTGGTGTTGGTCCGAATACGACACCTCCGCCAACCCATTGTGGTGAACGGATTGAACCTTGACGTGCGCGTCCAGTTCCTTTTTGTCTCCAAGGTTTACGGCCACCACCGCGTACCTCACTACGATTTTTCGTGTTGTGAGTACCTTGACGCATTGCTGCGCGTTGCGCTTTCACGACTTCATATACTACTTGCTGGTTTGGTTCAATTCCGAAGACTGAATCGAGAAGTTCGATATCTCCGACATTTTCTCCAGCTTGATTTAACAATGCTAATTTTGGCATTTCAAATCCTCCTTTCAAGTATTATTCGACTGACTCATCTGAGCTGTCATTTTTTTGGATATATTGGTTTGGATCAAGTGGTTCAATTGCACTAGCTTTAACGCCGCGCTTAACGAATACTAAACCACGTTTTGGTCCAGGAACATTTCCTTTAACCAATAATAAGTTACGTTCTAAATCTACTTTTACAACTTGCAAGTTTTGAATAGTTACCGTTTCAGCTCCCATATGTCCTGGTAAGTTTTTACCTTTACGAACATGGTTCGGATCAATAGATCCCATTGAACCTGGTCCTCTATGGTAGCGCGAACCGTGTGTCATTGGGCCACGTGATTGATTGTGGCGTTTAATAACACCTTGATAACCTTTCCCTTTTGAAGTTCCTGTGACGTCTACGACTTCACCGTCTTCAAATATATTCACTCGAATCTCCTGACCTACTTCGAAATTGCTCATTTCTTTTCCGGCAATTTCTTTAATGTAGCGCTTAGGGTTTGAGTTCGATTTCGCGAAATGCCCAAGTTCTGGTTTATTCGCTAGCGAAACACGCTTATCTTTGAAGCCTAACTGTAAAGCTTCATATCCATCGTTATCGATGGTTTTCTTTTGCAGAACAACATTAGGCTCACAACTTACAACTGTTACTGGGACGAGCATTCCGTCCTCATCGAAAATTTGAGTCATTCCTACTTTTGTTCCTAAGATACCTTTGGCCATGAGTACACCTCCTAAATTATTTTAATATGATATCTACACCAGATGGTAAATCTAAATGCATTAACGCGTCGATCGTTTGTGGTGTTGGGTTCAAAATATCGATTAAGCGTTTATGCGTACGTCTTTCAAACTGCTCACGTGAAGTTTTGTTAACATGTACACTTCGTAAAATTGTGAACACCTCTTTTTCTGTTGGTAATGGAATTGGACCAGAAATAGTTGAACCAGTCTTCTTCGCAGTATCAACAATCTTCTTCGCTGATTGATCTAACAATCTGTGATCATAAGATTTCAAACGAATTCTGATTTTTTGACTTGCCATAAACAATATCCTCCTTTCGCCTACAATAAATTTATAGACTTGCTCCATGGAAATTTACTCAACGCTATAGACAAGACAACGACTATAGGTGTGTCGACAACCTCCCACTTCACAGCCCGACTCTGGCGTGAGTCTATGATATGTTACCAAATATAATTATCCTTTGCAAGTCTTTTCAATGTTTTTTTCTATATATTGTAGGTAGTCAATTTTTTATCCCTATTTAAAGGGGCTTCTAACCATAAAAAAAGTACTCATTAATTTGATGAGTACTCATTTTTTTTATTAATTTGTAATAATTGTACCTGTTTTAAGCTTAAACGCATCAACAGCCTTATCTAATGACGAAATAATCGCTTTTTTGTCTTTGTATGCTAAGAATGTTAAGCATGCTTGCACTTTAGGATACATGCTTCCTTTAGCAAATTCATCACTTTGTATGTAGGGTTTAAGTTCACTCACTGTAATATTTTTAAGTGCTTTTTGTTGTGGTGTATTGAAATTAACGTAAACGTAATCAACCCCTGTTAAAATCACTAGATAGTCCGCATTAATAAGTTCAGCTATTTTTGCACTTGCATAGTCTTTATCGATCACGGCAGCAATACCTTCTAGTTGGTTGTTTTTCTCGATTACTGGTATGCCACCACCACCAGCACAAATAACTATATGGTTGTTATTTAGTAGACTTTTTACCATATTCTTTTCAACAACATCGACAGGAAGTGGCGACGGAACGACTCTTCGGTACCCGCGACCACTATCTTCTTTCATCACAAAACCATTTTCCTTTTCAATGTTTTCAGCTTCTTCTTTAGAATAAAAAGCACCAATTGGCTTGGATGGATTTTTAAACAATGGATCGTTTTCATCCACTAAGACTTGAGTTATTAATGCGGCGATTTCTTTATCCATCTCTTGATTATGCATTTCGTTTTTAATGGCGTTTTGTAGATGAAAACCGATGTAACCTTGGCTCATCGCTCCACATTCAGGAAAGGGCATGTCTGGTGTAGTTGGTGAATCTGCAAATGCGTTGTTAATCATGCCAACTTGAGGGCCGTTCCCGTGAACAATCACGACTTCATGTCCTTCTTTAATAAGTTGGACAATCGGCTTGGCAACAGTTTTTAGTAAGGTTTTTTGTTCTTCAGCGTTATTGCCTAAAGCGTTCCCGCCAAGGGAGACGACATATCTACTCATAATCATCGCTCATTGTCGCAAGCATAACAGCTTTGATTGTGTGCATACGGTTTTCAGCCTCAGGAAAAACGCGACTTTGTGTTGATTCAATGACTTCGTCAGTAACTTCCATTTCGCCATTCTTAACGCGTGGATATTCGTCGTGGAATTCATTGGCGATTTGCATTCCGACGTCTGTATCGTCGCCATGGAACGCTGGTAAACAGTGCATAAATATTGCTTTAGGTTGTGCATTGTTCATCATCGCACTGTCAACTTGATAATCACTTAATTGTTTAATACGTGAATGCCATACGTCTTTAGGTTCTCCCATTGACACCCATACATCCGTGTAAATAACATCGACATCTTTTGTGCCTTGCATGGTATCTTCTGTAAAATTAATCGTTGCGCCTGTATCTTTAGCAATTTCTTGACAGTGTTCGACAAGTGTTTGTTCAGGCCATAGTTCGCGTGGAGCTACTGCCGTAAAATGCATACCGAGCTTTGCACTTCCGATCATTAAACTATTTCCCATGTTATTACGCGCATCACCAACATACGTAAATTTAATGCCTTCAAGTTTACCAAATTCTTCTTTTACGGTTAAAAAGTCTGCGAGTATTTGTGTTGGGTGGTACATATCAGTTAATCCATTCCATACAGGGACACCTGCGTGTTCAGCAAGTTGTTCAACGTCCGTATGAAGATATCCACGGAATTCAAGTCCATCGTACATACGTCCGAGCACGCGCGCGGTATCCTTAATTGATTCTTTTTTCCCCATTTGTGAACCACTTGGGCCTAAATACGTGACACCCATGCCTAAATCCATAGCGCCAACTTCAAAGGCACAACGTGTACGGGTTGAATCTTTTTGGAACAGTAAAACAATATTTTTACCTTCCAGATGCTTGTGGGGTTTTCCATCATATTTTTCTTTTTTCAAACGTGCAGAAAGATTGATGAGGTAATTGATTTCTTCCGAAGTATAATCCAGAAGCGTTATAAAATCTCTTCCTTTTAAATTCATGTGTATCCTCCTTATTATAAATCCTCACGGTAAATTGGCATACTCATACATCTTGGGCCACCTCTACCACGGGAAAGTTCACTTGATGGTATTTCTAACACCGTAACACCTTTATCTCTTAACATTTTGTTCGTCACGTGATTACGTGAATAAACAATAACTTTACCTGGTGCTACAGCTAACGTATTTGCGCCATCGCTCCACTGTTCACGTTCACTATGAACAACATCGTTTCCACCACAATGAACAAGCTCAATTGGACGTTTCATATGTTTTTCTAGAATACTCTCGATGGTTGTCACCACTTTTTCGACTTGAAGTGAACCATTTGCTTTCGTCACTTCAAAAATGGTCAATTGCTCCATGATACCTGGGTGGATGGTAAACAACCCTTGATCTATTTGTGTAAAAACCGTATCAAGATGCATAAATGCTCTTGTTTTTGGAATATTAAATGCTAAAATTGTCTTAAATTTTTCATGTTCCGTAAATAGTTTTCTTGCTAATTGTTCAATGGCTCTAGGGTCTGTGCGTTTTGAAATACCGATAGCTAATGTTTCATCGTTCAAAACAAGAATATCACCACCTTCTATGCTATACTCTTTATCGCGTGTATAGTAATAAGGAATGTTTTCATGTTCAAAACGCGGGTGATATTTCCACATATAATAACTAAATATCGTTTCTCTTTGACGCGTTTCAGTATTCATCTTATTGATGGCTACACCCCCGCCGATGGTCGCGAATGGATCACGTTGAAAAAGAATATTTGGCATTGGATCCGTAAAAAAAGGATACTCATCTTCAAGTAAGTCCATAATAGAAACGGGCTTTTTTAGGGTGATGTCATGTGTACGTATACCTTCAATCATTTTTTCAACCATTGCTTTATAATCCAGTGCTTTTAGGTAATCTGTCAGCGCTTTTTTTACGGTTGATGATTTAACTTTAGCTTCATCGATAAACTGGTTAATAAATTGATCAACGACTTCTGGATTTGCTTCTAGCGCTTCCACAACCATGTCAGTAATGTAAAGAACTTCAACACCTTCATCTTCAAGCGTCTTCGCAAAGGCATTGTGTTCTTCACGAGCAACCTTTAAATAGGGAATATCATCAAAGAGTAATTTCTCCAGAATATTTGGTGTTAAGTTTTCGAGTTCCTTTCCAGGACGATGCACAAGCACCGTTTTCAACTTTCCTATTTCAGAATAAACGTGAGGTTTCATGTCAACACTTCCTTCTTACAATATATTCTTGGTACACGGGATGTTATTTGGCAAACAACTTCATAATTTATGGTGTCAAGTCGTTTCGCCACATCATCAATCGAAACAATCTCATCACCCATGATGATTACATCATCGCCACAATGAATAGATTCATCCACTCGGATAATGGTTTGATCCATACAAATTCTTCCAACAATTTCATAGGCTTTTCCATTTACACTTACCATACCACCTTGGTTTTTTCTGATTAGTCCATCCGCATACCCAATAGGAAGAACTGCGATGATTTCATCAGCAGGTGCTTCATACGTGATATTATAACTTACCTTTTCGTGTTTAACCAAATTATTCATGTGCATGATTTTTGTTTTTACTTTCATTGCTGGCTTTAGAAAGGTGATGCCCTTATCTAACGTTAAGCCATATAGAAGGATGCCTACTCTTGCATGAGTTGTGTAAGGCATCTCTTTTTCATAGTGTAGTACTGCCGATGAGTTCGAGGTGTGTATACATTTAGGAACATAGGGTAAAGCATGCAATATTTCTTCAAATCTTGCCTGTTGATAATGAACATATTCTGCATCGGAGTCCGACGTTGCAAAGTGCGTGTATACCCCTTCTAAAAAAAGCGACTTTTTACTTTTAACTTGATTAAAAAATAGACTAAGTTCTTCTAGTGCTTTGTATCCAAGGCGATTCATCCCAGTGTCTACTTTGACATGAAACCGTAATTTGTGGTTTGACATTAAGACGTCTTTACCATGATTTTCGTCATACACAGTAAACACAATGTTTGATTGTTCTAGTACTTCAAAATTGTCTTTGGATGTCACACCCATAACCAATATGTCAAGATCTGTAAAAGAATTACGCAGTTCTAATGCTTCTTCTAAAAGACTTACTGCTACAAAGTTAACGCCTACTTCGCGTAAAATTCGAACAACTTCGACACTTCCGTGTCCATATGCATTTGCTTTAACTACGGGAATCACTTGTTTGTTTTTTAGCTGTTTTTGAACATTGAGAAAATTATCACGAATATGGTCAAGATGTATCTCCACATATGTTGGACGGTATATCTTAGACATATTTTTTCTCCACATATTTTGACGTCATGAGGCTTAACAAACTTCCATAAGACAACTTAAATGTAATAACATCACCGATCTCATAGTTCTTATCTGTGTGAGTTAAATCAACAATAATGTGATCACTACTACTTCCTACAAGTCGGATTTGATTGTCTAAAGGGATTAGTTCATGGTAGTCAACATCTTGTTTACCAATGGCTAATATGCCCCTTTTCATAAGACCATAGTCTTGAAATGAAGGCGTTTGGCCAAAGGCATTCATGCCAATATCACCCTCAGGAATTGATGGTTTCGCTTTCACTTCTATCAAGTCGACTTGGAGCAGTACCACATCTTGATGCATATTATCAATAGCATGACCATAAGCGGTTTCTCTTCCTAAAATGAGTGATTCTCCCAACCTAACATTATTAACTTTAGGCAGGTTTTGATGCTTTTGAAGCAGATGAATGTGTGAAGAATTTCCACCTGATATAATCTGAAAATCAATCCCCAGCATTTGGTGAATCAAGTCAATAATATCGATAAGTTTTGTCAGTGTTTTCTCATTTGGGATAATGCCTCCGTAACACGTTAGATTCGTTCCCATTCCAATGAGATTAATATGCGATAAATGTTGAATTTCACGAACTGCATTAACAATATTTTCTTTATAAAAGATTCCTTCACGAAGATCGCCTATATCAATCATCAAGATAATATCGTGTGATTGTTTATTTTGTCTAGCCGCTTTGTCTAACGCTGTGATGGTTGCAATCTCTGAGTTTAGCGAAATAGAGGCATGCCTTACTACTTCATCAGCTTCATGGATAGATGGAATTCGAAGCAAAACTTTCGGTAGTGATGTATCCATGTTTTTTAAGTTTATTAAACGGGAATCGGCAATATAGTCAACGCCAGAGTCATTAACAACGTCTACTAAAGGCTGTTCAGCACAGTAGACTTTAGTCACCGCCATAATCGTAACGTGGTTGTCATCACATAATTGTTTCATCACTTTTATGTTGTGTGCGTATTTTTTCGTGTCGATAAGCAATCTAGGATACAATGGCACCCCTCCTATCTATGGATTCGAAATGATTGTTTTAATAATTGGATGCTCTCCTCTTTATGTTTTAAAGATAAAACACCAATGCTTGACATGATGTAATCATGGTCTTTAAGAATATCAACCTTATTTTTTGGCAAGAGTTTCTGAGGGTTATTTTCAAGATATTCTTCAACAATCACTTCAGTATTTTCAAGATGAATTAATGGCCCACCTGTCAAAATAATTGTTTGTATTTGCGTCAAATCTTTTCCTTCAGGAATAAATTTTTGACCATTTGAAGTATATACTTTCATTAAATCTCCAACATGGCGGTCTAACGCTTTATGTACACAAACTTTCGTCAGTTCATAAACCAGCTTGCGTTCTAGAGGTGTTTTGGGCATGTATGTATAGTTGTTGATAAGTTTATTAAGTTCTTTGTCATTAATATTTAAACGTGCTTTTAATTGTGTTTTATCCAAGGCTTCCAGTACTTTTTTAAAATTAACAAATACACCAAGATCACCTTCTACAGTGCGCTTTTCTTTGGCATAACCTTCAGAATACTTTTTGAACTCTTCACTTGGTGTTGCAATGGAGTGAATATCGGTAGTCGCTCCACCTACATCAATCGTCATAACATTGCCTAGTGTTTCACTAATAATCATCGTGCTTTCCATTACAGAACCCGGAGTTGGCATAATCGATTGATTCACCATTTCTTTTACATGCTTCATGCCGTTAGCATGAATAATATGTTCTTCAAATGTCTCATGAATAGCCTGCCTTAATGGGAGTATATTTAGAAAATCAACTCTTGGATAAACATTCTCTACCACTTTAAGATAGTTTTTTTGTGATGAATGTTTGAAATATTTATCAATACCGTAGTGGTTCTCTATATTCCCCGCATAGATGATGGGTATGTTAAGTTGTAATTGTTCGACTTTCTTTATGTTTTCAATTGCTACTTTTTTTTCACCATAATCTGTACCACCAGCAACAAGAATCATATTCGGTTTTATAGAGACTATCCGTTCTAAATCATCTTCATCTAAAATACCTGCTGTAACAAGGTGTATATTCGCACCGGCATTCAGAGCGGCTTCTTTAGCTGCTCTAACTGTCATTTCATAAACAAGTCCCGAAACGGTGACTTTTAATCCACCAGCAGCACTTGATGAAGCGAACATCTCATTGTAAGTTAATCCCTCTACATTAAGTGTATTTTCTAAACATTTTATTGCTTCTTGAAGACCTTCTCTAACATCTGTGTCGACGGTTGTGTTCGCAACACCTGACCCAAGGTACTCAATGGTATCGTAAATATTAAATGCATTAACTAGTGTTGTTGTACTTCCTATCTCAGCAACAAGTACATCAACTTTCATTTTTCATCATCGCTTTATGTTGATTCACAAGGAAACTAGCAATATGAATCCCTTTTGTTCCGCGACCAAAGCCTTGATCCATTTTATATTTTCGTGCGATTTCTGGCGTAACTTGTGTCCCGCCTGCAAGTAGGATTAATTTATCGCGTACGCCTTTTTCAATGGCGTAGTTATGTAGTTTTTCCATATTTTTATAGTGAATATCGTCATGGGAAATAATCGTAGACATCATAATACATTGCGCATCCATTTCAATTGCTGCATCAACAAACTTTTCAATTGGCACGCTTGTTCCTAAGTATTCATAACGAATACCATATTTTTCAACTCCGCCATGTTTAATATCAAGAACTTCGCGAATTCCAACACTATGCTCATCGCTTCCACCAGTCCCGGCGATAACTGTCATTGGATGTTTTTTGACATAATCAAAGATTTCGTCTTCACTAAGTGTTTTAATCTCTTCTGGCATTTTTAATTTGCTAATATCAATGTCAAAATCCACTTTCCCTTTAATTTGAATACGCGTACCTTCGCTTGGATGAAGTACTTCTTTATGAATAACCTCTACATCTTTAAGGTTCATTTTTTCACCTGTTAAAATAGCTGCTTCAGTAGCTATCTTTTGAGACGTTGGAAAGAATAAGTCAACAGTAATAACACCATCACCGAGCCATTCAACTTCAGGTTTTAAAAGGTTTGTGTTTCGATATTTTTCTGTTTCTTCTAAACGTAAATACACGTTATCTGTCTCGTCAAGTTCATCAATAAACTGAATTTTTTCTGGTTTTTCAAATGTTGAACCGTCAATAAGTTTTGCTGGATTATCAACCGCACTTTCGTCATATTGTGCAACGTTATTATAACCATAGTGAGCAGTAACCGGTGCCATGTAATCAGGGTCTCTCGTAATCACTGTTCCGCTACCTACGCCACCATCTATTTCACGTGAAATACCATCTCCATTACGCTCAGGGTATTCACCGCTATCAACAAACATACCCTCTTCAACAGCGTTGAAATAGCCACCCATCCTAATGATTTCTTCCATCATTAAAACAGCGCGTTCTTGAATATCGCGTTTTTTAGAATATAAGTAACCGTCTCGTCTCAGTTCAACCATACCTAGTAAATCATCCATACCAACTAGTGCTTGTTTCGCCGTATCCAACGCTTCAATATTGTAGATATGCCAAGGTACATTTCGCCCTTCATCTGGGGTAATTGTGCTTTGAATATCCGCTGACGTTAATCGTGAAATTAAAAGATTAAGTACATGGGTAACGGTTGCTTCACGTGTTGAAGAGTCCATGTATTTTGTATTCATTTGTGCACGCATTTTATATCGATCAAAAAACTCTCTTAACGCAACGGCATAAGGTAGGTTTAGTTTTAAGTCAGGTGACGGTGATGCGGCTGGAGGAACAGTAGATAACGCTATATTTTCAGGTTTAATTCCTATCTTCTCACTAAACACAGAGTTAATTGCGTGTTGAACAAGAAGTTCTGGCATTACTTTCCATGCATCACGAGCTGTTGCGTTTGCATTATGAGCTCCATCAATTTGAGCCATGTTTGCATACGCTAATATCTTTTTACTCTCTGCAGCATCAACAAAGCTGCGAATCATATTAATATTTCGATATAAAACATTGTATTGAGGATCTTGGTGGGCTCCATTAACGCCTTCTTCAGTAAATAGCACGGCAATTTCTGGCCCTGCAACACCGGATACATATGAATGATAATTAATTGGTCGACCAACTTCTTCTTCAATAAGATCTAAGGCTCTTCTTTGAGCACGAAGTTGTTTACGTGTAACGGGTATGCCTCCAACCCCTTGAGGTGTTCCTTCTAACAAACCATCAAAATGTGATTGTCCAGCTGTTCGGATAACCATAACGTGATCTGCACCGTGATATGCAGCCATACGCATACGACGAATATCATCTTCAAATCTACCGGAAGCAATTTCTGTTGTAACTACGCAATCAGGCTGTGGATCTATTCCATCAAGCGAGCTAGAACTTGGTAATGGGACGAATCGCTTTAACGAAGGACTTGCCTGTTTATACTTAAACCCACGAAGTTTTATTTCACCTTGCTCACGCCATACCCACCCACGTTTTTTGGGCTGGTATTTATCCAAATCTTTTAAAATATTGTGGATATTTAGTTTATCGTTTGGTTTTAGTTTTTCCATTTTTCTTAAATACCCCCAATAAATAGTCTATATGATGCCCTTCGCCGATTTGTATACCTGCTTCTCTAATGGATAATTCCTTATCTTTTGATATGATGTAAACACAATGTCCAGCACCTTTTCTCAGCAATCTGTGTTCGTGTAACAAATCAACAATACTTTTTGCTTCAATACTGGAAAATCCCATTCTTAGCAGGACACTTCTTTCAATCGATTTAGATGTGTATTTTTGTCCTAATTCTAATAAAGGATCCACAATCTTATCGCTTAATAAAAAGAAATGTTCCTTAAGTTCAAGATCAGTAAAATTTCTTAGCGCCTTTCTTAATTCTATAAAATTATCTTCTCTCTCTTTCATCGTTGCACCTCCAAATAATAATTATTATTGTTTGATGAGTTCATTTAGTTTATCTAAAGAAATATTTAGCTCTTCCATTAGAAAAACTTTATCTTCGTGAGTTAGTTCATTATCTTTAAATCGTTTCAAATAAGATTTTCTTAATTTATCGAGCGAAACTTCTTTAACTTTAATATCTTTTGCTGACTTAGGGAAAATAATATTTTCGCCTGGAATCTCTTCTAAAGGATTTCCAAATATCAACTTAATATTATTTTTCTTAGCAAATGACAGTTGTGGTTGATGGTGTTTTCCTGCACCTGTATATTCGCTTTCCTGAACCACGATAATTTGGTTTTCTGGTAAAGTCTGAGCTAGATTGAAAGCTACAGCTAAACTTGTATTGCCTGCTGGACCACGCTCCATACCTTCTAAAACAGCTAATGCTTCTGTAATAAAGAATACACTGCCTTGATTTACTGTATAATATTTATCCATATATCGTAATGGTCGTGCCGCGCTGCGTGGTACATCGCTTCTATCAGGATTAATTGCAAAAGGCATCCCAAATCCCGTGTGACCTGTTGTAAAAGATTTTCTATTAAAATCCTTATCACTCGCCATATGAAGCCCAGTCAAATCAACACTTGCTCCGTATACAAGCGTGCCTAAGGCTCCTGCTTTTTTAATACCTCTTGCCGTTCCAGTGAGATTTCCACCTCCGGCATTGGTGCAAATAACAACTTCGGGATCTTTATTGTACTTATTTCTAACTTGATTAACAATCTCATATCCAAGTGTTTCAATTCCCATAATTCCATAAGGCGAATACAAAGAGGCATTAAAATAACCTGTTTCTTCCAACACACTCATAAACGTATAAAATAACTCTGGACCAACACTTAGTTGCATTACCTCAGCTCCGTACGCCTCACAAGCTCTAGCTTTCTCCAAGATTTCTGGTTGTGCAACATTGTTTGAATCAAAACATTCTTGAAGAATAATACATTTAAGGCCTGCCTTTGCTGCTAGTGCCGCAATTGCTGCACCGTAGTTTCCGCTGGTTGCTGCGACAACACCTTTATAGCCAAGTTCTTTCGCTTTATGTATGCTGACAGCTGCTCTACGAGCTTTAAATGAACCACTGAGGTTCGCAGCTTCATCCTTTAAAAGAATTTTAGCCCCATAACCCTTTTTAGAATATTTTCTTGCATAATTAGTTAGATTCTTTAATTCAACTAACGGAGTATCACCAACCATTGATTCCTTTTGGAGGTCGAAAATATTATCTAATGTGAAACCTGAAGATTCCATCATTTTTGTATAATCAAAACCAATGCCTTCGTTCTCAAAATCAGAATAGTCAATACCTACTGATTTTTTAATTATTTCATTTCTTCTCTTATTTAAATCATCGACGTTATAGCCCATTACTCTTCACCCCACATCTCACTCAAGATAATCTCGCGCATGCGTTGTAATTCTTCCACATAATCTCCATAAGAGTGTTTGTATTTAGGTTCGACTTCTTTTAAAGTTCCCTTTTCAATTCTTCCTGATACAGTTGTTATTTCAACATCCTCAAATAGTTCTCCTTCATGATTAAGGCGTCCTTTAACCCACATCTTCATAGGAACCTTTGAGGTTTCTAAAGGGATATTTTTTGCTCTTTCATTAGGGAGTAATAAATATTTCCTAATTCGAACAAATTTTGATTTTTCTACCAACATAATTCCACATCCTATAAATAAGATTTCTGTCGCTAATAATAGCGGTAATAACTCGCTATTCCACACGATAATATAATATCATAAAAACGTTTACATTGCACACCAAAATAAAAGACATTGTATATGAGCAAACTTATTATAAAGATTTTAATTCTTCATAAAAATGTACACAATAAACGTCATAAAAAAACCTTACTCATAATTAGAATAAGGTTCTTATAATTTTAATGTAATAAATCTCGCATATCACCTAAGATAGCTCTTGGAACTGGTAAATCAAGCATTGTTTTTAGACCTGGACTTGCATTTAATACATGAGGAATCATATTAACACACATAGCAATCGTACCAAGCCCGCCATCAATTTCAGGTTTAATAGACATATTTACCTCGGGATTACCTTTAATATTAATGTAATCTCCGGTATGTGTTCCTTCCATTTCAGGTTCTATTTGTTGAGGGTGCTTCATATCAATTATAACATCTTCCCCAACATATCCCTGAGCAGTCATATCAATCCCTGCCAAATTCCCAGCTTTAACTTCACCATATTTACTTTTACGATCTACATTTGATATAATCGGTTTCATTTGTTGCTCAAAATTGGTTAATTTTATGCCAATTGCATCAGCAATCATTGAAACACTTTCTTTAAAGCCTACATGTCCTGCTAAATCATTATTTTTAAGTCTAGAGTCGAACTCATCTTTAGTTATACCTACTCCTTGTTCTTCCATAACTGTTGGCCCAAACGGACTTAAACTATTTACACGTACTGCTTCGATATGCTTTACATCTTTCATAACCCCAGTAAGCGCTACAACGAGTAAGTCCATAATAAATCCCGGATTAATACCTGTACCTAAAATCGTAACCTTATTCTCTTTTGCAAGTTCATCCATTTTTCTTGTAAGTTTTGGTTCGTTTGCTTTAGGGTAAGCCATTTCCTCAGCTGTACTAATGACATTGATGCCTTTTCTGACAACCTTTTCAATTTTATCAAAAGCGCCTTTAGTGTATGAGTCCGTAGCCAATAAAACAACATCAATATTATCTTCTTTTAAAATCAAGTCAATATTATCAGAGATCTTGATATTTGGATGCGAAGTGTTAACATCTAGAAAATTTAAAAAACCTTTCTCTTTGTAATTAGGATTAACGTCGCAAATTCCTTTAATTGAAACACCTTTTTTATCTAAAAGCATTTCAGCAATACCTTTACCCATCGCTCCGTAACCCCAAATAACTACATTAATAGTCTTTTCCATAAAGCCCTCCTTAATATGAAATAAATCAATCAAGCCTATAATAACATATGCTAACGTGCATTGTATATAGGAAAAATTTTAGTTATACGGTATCTTTTTTGATATATAAACACAACTAATCTATTTATTTTAATAAATAGATTAATAACCTAATTTTCTAAAATTAATTCTTGAAATTGAAATTTTACCTCGGGCTAAAGCTACTTGCTCTGAATCTTTATTTAGTTGACTAATTGAGAGATATCTCTTTATTTTAAATTCATCGTCTTTAATGTTACCAACCATTTCAGGCATAGTGTAGTCTATTTTTGAGTGGTATAATCCATTCACAAGTTCATGCTCATCCAAAGGAAAATTTATGTTTAGAACATGCAATGAACTATAAAATTCATACTCAAATAAATGCTCCATAACATCTTCGAAATTTTCCTCGATATTCTTCATACCATTAGGATCCCCAGAAAAAGCTATTGAAGGAAATCCTAAGAAACAGGCCTGTAAAGCTGCTGAAACAGTTCCTGAATAAAACGTATCAAAACCAACATTTAAACCATAATTGATTCCTGATATAACTAATTCAGGCTCTAAACTTAATCCGTAATGAGCAAACAATATACAATCAGCAGGTGTTCCGGCTATTGCATATTTTTGTTCACTAATCTTTTCAAATTTTACACCCTGTGTGGTTATAGACATACTTTTTGCCGATTGCTCAGCTTTGGGTGCAACTACCCACACGTCTACATATTTTGACAAAATTTTCTCCATATATTTTAACCTCGGAGAGTCAATGCCATCATCATTAACCAATAAAACTTTCATGAGTCCATTCCCATAATCGGATCGAATTTTTTCCATACT
>SLQR01000009.1 GCA_007131405.1 Candidatus Izemoplasma sp. | reverse complement strand
TTTTAAAACAATCTTTTGAGAAAAAAAGACAACTTCGTAATCAGTTACATGGATACAAAAAGAAACCTTTGCATCAAGCCAAAACACCAGATGTGCCTCAAGGACTGTATGAAAAATGTTCGGACTGTGGTAAGACGTATCCTCAAGCCGACATGCTAAAAAACAAACTGGTGTGTCCAAATTGTCAAAACCATTTCCGCATCCGCGCTATTGATCGCATTACAATGACGGCTGATCCCCATACATTTGTTGAAAAAGGCTTTGGGTATATTACACTAAACCCTTTATTTCAAGAAGGCTATGAGCAAAAGATTCAGGGGTACAAAGACAAAACAAAAATGGACGAAGCCTATATATATGGTTACGCCGAAATTGAGACTGAACCGTGCATCATCGGGGTAATGGATAGTTACTTTATGATGGGGAGCATGGGGAGTGTTGTTGGTGAAAAAGTAACAAAAAGTATTGAATATGCGCTTTATAAGAAACTACCGCTCATAATTTTTACCGCATCAGGTGGTGCGCGCATGCAAGAAGGCATATACAGCCTAATGCAGATGGCTAAAACCAGTGGCGCAGTCCGTAAACTGCATCGTCAAGGGTTGTTATACATTAGTGTTTTAACCCACCCGACGACCGGTGGGGTCACAGCTTCATTTGCGTCGCTAGGTGACGTTACTCTTGCTGAACCAAAAGCGTTAATTGGCTTTGCAGGTCCGCGTGTCATTGAACAAACCATCAAACAAAAACTTCCAGAAGGATTCCAACGTTCTGAATTTTTGCTTGAAAAAGGCATGGTGGATAAAGTGGTTCATCGCCATGATATGCGTTCAACATTACACCAACTATTGCGTATGCACAAAAGGAGCGTGATGTAATGGATGTTCTACAAAAAGAAAAAAAACTAAAAAAACTAGAAGAGGAATTGAATCGTCTTGATGACGAAAAGTCAATCGAGAACATCAAACAAACGATTGAAGCTTATAAAGAAAAGTCAATGTCGAATTTAACAAGCTGGGATCGTGTGCTTTTAGCACGTCATCAAGCGCGTCCTTCGGCCTCTGACTATATTGAAAATGTCTTTGATGAATTCATCGAACTTCATGGTGATCGTGGATTTGAAGATGATACAGCGATTATTGGTGGTATTGCGATGTTAAATGGGATTCCATTGACTGTAATTGCTCATAAAAAAGGCCGAAGCACGGCAGAAAATATCGCTTGTAACTTTGGGATGGCACATCCTGAAGGGTACCGAAAAGCGTTACGCTTAATGAAACAAGCTGAAAAATTTAATCGACCGATTGTGACGTTTATTGATACCCCAGGAGCTTACCCTGGTCTTGGAGCTGAAGCTCGTGGTCAAGGTGAAGCTATCGCACGAAACCTTTATGAAATGAGCGATATTGGCGTTCCAATTATTGCCGTTGTTATTGGTGAAGGCGGAAGTGGTGGTGCGTTAGCGATTGGGATGGGGAACCAAGTCTTCATGCTTGAAAATAGCATTTATTCCATTCTTTCCCCTGAGGGATATGCGAGTATTCTTTGGAAAGATGCTTCAAAAGCAAAAGAAGCAGCTGAAGTCATGAAATTAACAAGTTATGACCTTGAAGAACTTGATATCATAGACGGTATTATTAAAGAACCTCTTGGTGGTGCTCATCATCAACCCGAAGCGGTTTTTGATATTATGCGACAAACACTAGAAGTATCGTTAAGACGATACCACCAAATGAGTCATTACGAAATAAAAACAGAGCGTTATGCGAAATACCGAAACATTGGATTCTTCCAACGCTTCAATTATGATAATTTGAAAGGTGTGATGAAATGATCCACACAAAAATACTAGGGACAGGGTCTTATGTTCCTAAACGTGTCGTAACAAATAAAGACATGGAAAAAATTGTTGAAACATCGGATGCGTGGATTCAATCACGTACAGGTATAAAATCACGTCATATGACGGTAGATGAAAATACATCCGATTTATCGTTAAAAGCAGCAGAAAGAGCAATCAAAGACGCAAACATTGATAGAAAAGATATTGATTTAGTGATTGTCGCAACCATAACAGGAGATTACCCTTTCCCTGCTGTTGCACAACTTATCCAACGCAAATTAGGCCTTAATGAAATTACGGCATTTGATGTGAATGCAGCATGCAGTGGGTTTATCTATGCACTTAATATTGCTGATAAAATGATTCGTAGTGGTGCGTATAAAAAGGCCTTGATTGTTGGCGCTGATATATTATCAAAGTACACAGACTTTACCGATCGCAATACATGTGTCTTGTTTGCGGATGCTGCAGGCGCGATGATTATCGGTGAAAGTGATACTGAAAAAATAAAAAAAGTTGTCACCTACGCTAAAGGGGATTTAGAAGGATTCTTAAGCATGGATGGTTATCCGCTTAAAGATAACTTCAAGACACCCGAACAGGTACGTCCTTTCGTAAAAATGCAAGGTTCTGATGTATTCAAGTTTGCCACTACAGTATTTCCAAAAGTTATCAAAGAATTGCTTGATTTGACGCAAACATCAATTGACGATTTATCGCTTATTGTTGCTCATCAAGCGAACAGTCGAATCATTGATAAAGCTGCACGAACCCTTGCATTTCCTACCGAAAAAATGTATCTTAATATTGACCGCTATGGAAATACGTCCGCAGCGAGCGTCCCACTTGCTATTGATGAGGCCATCAAAAGTGGTGCATTGAAAAAAGGCGACATCTTCGCCACTGCAGCCTTCGGAGCAGGGTTAACCTGGGGCGGCGCTTTAATTGAGTTATAGGAGGATAACATGAAAGATATTACAGAGTTATTGCATATAAAATATCCCGTTATTCAAGGTGGTATGGCAAACATAGCGACGCATCAATTATGTGCGGCGGTATCAAATGCAGGAGGCCTTGGCTTGCTCGCAAGTGGCGGTTGGGACCGAACGCGTGTCAAAGAAGAAATTATAAAAACGAAAGCATTAACTGATAAACCGTTTGGCGTCAACATCATGTTGATGAGTCCACATGCTGAAGATTTGAGTGATTTAGTCATCGAAGAAGGCATCAAAGTTGTCACAACAGGCGCTGGAAACCCAGGTATTTACATGGAAAAGTGGAAAAAAGCTGGGATAACGGTTATTCCTGTTGTTCCGAGCGTTGCGCTTGCAAAACGTGTTGAACGTACAGGGGCAGATGCGGTCATTGTTGAAGGAACAGAAGCGGGTGGTCATATAGGCGAACTTACAACGTTTACGTTGGTTCCCCAAGTGGTCGACGCTGTTGATATTCCAGTAATTGCAGCTGGTGGTATAGCCGATTACCGTGGCGTAGATGCGGCTTTTGCTCTTGGCGCAAAAGGCGTACAAGTTGGAACTGTTATGCTCGCCTGTGTTGAATGCCCAATCCATGACAATTATAAAAACAAAATCATTGGTGCACGTGATACTGAAACGATTGTCACTGGGCGCGAAACCAAAGCCCCGGTACGCGTTTTAAAGAATAAAATGGCAAAAACGTATATCGATCTTTCTCGCAAAGGTGTAGAACTTGTTGAACTTGAAAAATTAACACTGGGTTCATTGAGCAAAGCGGTTTTTGACGGGGATCTTGATGGGGGTTCATTTATGGCTGGTCAAATTGCTGGTTTGATTAAGGAAGTTCACCCGGCACAAGTTATCCTTGATGGCATGTTTTTAAACAGCCGTTACTATAAGGAACTTCGTTCATGAAACTCGCATTTGTATATTCAGGGCAAGGTGCCCAACATCAAGGCATGGGTAGAGACTTGTATGAACGCTATGAATTAGTTAAAAGCCATTTTGATCAAGCAGATGAAGTGTTTGGAAGTTCACTCACCAATATTATTTTTAACGATGGTGAAGCATTAAATCGAACCTTAAATGCTCAGCCAGCGATTTTTACAATGAGTACGGCTTTACGTGAATTGTTTAAACTACATGGCATCGAAAGTGAAGGTGTTTGTGGTCTTTCACTTGGTGAATACGCTGCGTACTATGATGCGGGTGTGTTTGACTTTGAAGATGGACTACGTACCATTATTCATCGAGCGTATTTTATGGAAGAAGCAACCAAACAAACACAGGGCGCAATGGTGGCGATGTTAGGCAGTTATGATGCGGTGAATCAATTGGTTGAGACGATTGATGGACTCTATATGGCAAACATAAACAGCGCCTCTCAGATTGTCGTTGGAGGAACTGATGAGGCTTGTCTTAAAGCCGTCGAAAGTGCGTCTAAATTTGGTATAAAACGCGCCATTAAACTAGATACAAGTGGTGCCTTTCACACACCAATGATGGAAGAGGCACGTAAACCATTTGAGCAGTACTTAACGTTAATTCATGTAAATGAACCACAAAAACCACTTTTCTTAAACACAACGGGTAAACGTTTTGAACGTGACTTAAAAATTGAAATGGGCAAACAAATTACGAATCCAGTTCGCTTCAACGATCAAATTGAAGCCATGATTAACGATGGGTACGATACGTTTGTTGAACTGGGACCCAAAGATACGTTAAAACGTTTGATTAAAAAAATAAACCGTGGCGTTACGGTGTATCATGTGGAAGATAGTGATACATTTGAACAGGCGTTGCGTCAAATAAAGGAGACGAGCGAATATGGAGTTTAAAGGAAAAACCGTTATCGTAACCGGAGCATCACGTGGGATTGGTAAAGGTATTGCACTTGCTTTTGGCCAACTCGGAGCGAATGTCGTTGTGAACTACAACTCCAAAGTTGATGAAGCAAACCAAGTCGTTCAAGCGATTGAAGCGGCAGGAGGAAAAGGCATTGCTGTTCAAGCTAATGTTGGTGATTTTGATTCAGCAAAACAATTAGTTGATGAAGCCGTCAAAGCATTTGGTCAAGTAGATATCCTTGTCAATAATTCAGGAGTAACGAAAGATCAACTGATGTTGCGTATGCAAGAAGAGGACTTTGATCAAGTCATCAATGTAAACTTAAAAGGGAACTGGAATATGATTAAGCATGTCTCACGCGCAATGCTTAAACAACGATCAGGACGCATTATCAATATTTCAAGTGTTGTTGCTTTAATCGGCAATGCAGGTCAAAGCAATTATGTCGCCTCTAAGGCTGGTGTCATTGGAATGACAAAATCATTAGCAAAAGAATTTGGGAAGAAACAAGTTACCGTAAACGCTGTCGCACCAGGGTTCATTGAAACGGAAATGACCGATAACCTTCCAGCCGAGTTGCGTGATGCTTACCTTGCTCAAATTCCATTGGCACGTCTAGGCCAAGTTGAGGATATCGCTGAAGCTGTATTGTTTTTAGCCAGTGAGAAAGCCTCATACATTACTGGACAAGTCATTAGTGTAAACGGAGGAATGGTATAAATGAAACGACGTGTTGTAGTAACAGGGATAGGCACCATTAACCCACTAGGAAACAACCTTAAGGATTCATGGAAAGCCGCAAAACAAGGCAAGAACGGGATTGATATTATCAAACACTTTGACCCAGAAAATAGTGACGTCAAGGTAGCGGGTGAAGTTAAAAACTTTGATTTGCTTGACTTTTTCGGGAAAAAGCAAATGCGTCGCATGGATCGCTTTACCCAACTTGCAATGGTCGCAACCGATGAAGCCATACAAGACTCGAAACTAGATTTAGATGCCATCGATAAAAAACGTGTTGGTGTTTACTATTCAAGTGGAATTGGCGGGTTAGAAACGATTGCCATTGAAAATGAAAAAGCCTTAAAAAAAGGCTATAATCGTATATCACCATTTTTTATTCCGATGTCCATTATTAACATCGGTCCAGGAAACATTGCGATCAAGTATGGGTTCAAAGGCATGGCAACCGCGAGTGTAACGGCTTGTGCGAGCGCCACGAATACCATTGGGGATGCCTTTCGTAGTATTCGTGATGGGTATTTAGATATTATTGTTTCAGGAGGCAGTGAAGCCACTATCACAGAACTTGGTATTTCAGGATTCCGTGTCATGCAAGCACTAAGCAACTCAAACGACCCAAATAACGCTTCACGTCCATTTGATAAAGAACGTACAGGCTTTGTCATGGGCGAAGGTGCTGGAACGCTAATCTTAGAAGAATACGAACATGCAAAAGCACGCGGCGCAAACATCTACGCTGAAATTATTGGTTACGGTGCTACATGCGATGCAACTCACATTACAAGCCCTGACCCTGAAGGGGAAGGCGCTAGACAGTGTATGGAAAATGCACTTACGGATGGGAACATTGATATTCATGATGTTGGATACATTAACGCGCATGGAACATCAACACCCTTAAATGATCGCATTGAAACCTTGGCTATCAAAAAACTCTTCAAAGACCAAACAGACACTTTAAGCATTAGTTCAACAAAATCGATGACGGGGCACCTACTTGGTGCAAGCGGTGCAGTTGAAGCCATATTTTCAATTATGGCATTAAAAGATGCATTTGTACCACCGACCATCAATTATAAAGTACAAGACCCAGAATGTGATCTCGATTACACACCGAATCAAGGCAAAGAAAAAACGCTAAAAGTTGCCTTGTCAAACTCACTCGGATTTGGTGGACATAATGCAACGCTTGCGTTTAGAAAGTGGGATGAATAATGTTAAACAGTGACGCTATTCAAAAAATCATACCACATCGACACCCTTTCTTACTGGTAGATCGTGTGATTGAAATGGTACCAGGAAAAAGTGTGGTAGCGATTAAAAATGTATCCGCTTCAGAACCCCATTTTCAAGGCCATTTCCCACAAGAACATGTAATGCCAGGTGTTTTGATTATTGAAGCTTTAGCTCAAGCAGGCGCAGTAGCGTTGCTTAGTCAAGATGAATACAAAGGGAAGTTGGCTTATTTTGCTGGAATAGACAAAGCGCGTTTTAAGCGTAAAGTTGTCCCAGGGGATACGCTGCGACTTGAACTGGAGATAACGAAAATAAAAGGCCCAGTTGGCAAAGGAACTGGCAAAGCGTATGTTGGTGATGAATTAGCATGTTCTGCAGATATAACGTTTGCGATTGGTAAATAAAAAAAGGCACGCATTTGCGTGCCTTTTTGGTTCCTATTTACTTACTTGTTGATTTGTTCGATGAACCAGATTTCTTTGTCGTAAGCGCCAACAATGTCTTCTAACATTGCAACGGTTCCGAAGTCACCTTCGTCGTCTGCAAGATTACGA
Source organism: Candidatus Izemoplasma sp. (assembly GCA_007131405.1). Classification (GTDB taxonomy): domain Bacteria; phylum Bacillota_I; class Bacilli_A; order Izemoplasmatales; family Izemoplasmataceae; genus SLQR01. The sequence goes on along the minus strand of SLQR01000009.1, from coordinate 12,939 downwards.
ATGTCTGTTGCTAACTTGCGAGCCTTTTGAAGTTCGTCTAAGACGATTGCATACACTTCATCGATGCCATAATCTTTGTTTTCTAGTTCTTGTACCTTGCTTGTTTCAAGGTAAGATTTTAACGATGCTAGTGGGAATTCACCTAACATTTTAAGGCGTTCAGCCACTTCGTCATATTGTTCAAAGAACATGTCATACATCGCTTCAAGATGCTCATGGACTGGTACGAAACGATCTCCAGTCACATTCCAATGCATGTTGTGGAACTTAACATTTAACACACCTAAATCTGCGACAAATTGATTCAATAACTCTACTTTTTTACTCATTTATATTTCCTCCTTAATGTTTGTTAATCTCATTATACTGTAATCATTACAAAAATGCAATGGTTACACATAGAAATATGAAATTTGTTAACCCGTACTTCCGAATCCGCCATTACGTTTTGCATTGGTCGTTTCATCATGTTCGGCTTTAAGGTATTTACAAAAGATGCCTTGTGCAATTCGAGTGCCTTTTTTGATGGTTTGAGTGGTGTTTGAGAAGTTATAGAGTTGAATATAGATTGCACCATCATTGGTTGGGTTCTCATAATAGTCGGCGTCAATAATTCCGACATTATTTGGGATGGTTAATCCGTAGTTTTTAGGCAGTGAACTTCGTGGGTATAGTTTCAAGACTTCATCATCTTGCATGTAGGCTTTAACACCTGTTTCGGCAAGTTTGATTTCTTGGGGTTTTATGGTTATATCCTCACAGACTTCAAAGTCATAGCCTGCGCTTTTTTCTGTGCTTCTAAGTGGTAAGTTGATTGTTTTATTTTGGTAGGCCTTTGCCACATTAAATCCACGCATCGTATCTTCCTTTCATCGTTGATTATGTTTATTATACCATGTTTTAAAGGAAGATAAATACCTTTAGAAATCCTTGACTTTTACCGTAGATAGCACTACACTTTAGATAGAGAGATTCGGTGCCTTCGGGCATAACAGGGAATTGGGTGTAAATCCCAAGCTGTCCCAGCAACCGTAAGACGGACGAACTGCGACAACCACTGCGAAAGCGGGAAGGTGCACAGTAGGATGATGTCGAGCCGGTAGACCTACCAAGTCTTTTGAAGTTTACGCTCCTGGGTATGAGTCGTGACGTGTTCTCGAACACTTTTTGTGTTTGATGTATACGTAATTGACGCCATCCAGGAGGATGGTTTTTTTTATCGTTAAATACATTATAAGGAGGAAAACAGATGAAAAAACTATTCTCACTGGTATTCGCTCTAGTTTTCGTGTTTGGGCTTGCGGCCTGCGTGGAAAGTGAAGTTGAATATGATGGTACGATCACCGTAATCATTGGTGAAGAAACACAAGAGGTTTATGACATTCATTTTTTAAACGATGAGGAACAGACATTGCTTGAACTCATCGAGTCCGTTGTCGAGGTTGAAACGATTGACACGTCGTATGGACCAATGGTTACACGCGTTGGGTCTATAGAAAGTGATGACGATGGCTACATTGCTATTCTTAAAAATGATGCTTACGCATCAAGCGGAGTGGATACGTTAGCATATGAAGATGGGGACGTATTTACATTCATGTATGAGGGATTTACCCCATATTTAATCATCGAACTCGATGATGGATACCATGTTGAAACGCATTATGTTAATTATGAAGAGGACAGTGAATTAACGCTTTATGATCTTTTAACGGACCATTTTGATATTAGTTATGATGAATTTGACTTTGGTAAAATGCTGACGAAAGTGAACCATCTCGAGGTTCAAGATGGCAACTATATAGCGTTGTACCATAATGGAGAAGCAATGGTTGAAGGTGTTTCATTTAGTGAATTTGAAACAGAGGATACGATTCGCTTAGCACTCGAGTGGTGGGACCAGCAAGCGCAAGCGAAGCGGATGATTGATTTATTTTTAGACAATTACATGGATGCGTTTTTAGAAAGTGCAAACTATTATGTTTTCGCTGGGCTTCATCACCTCGAGGACGTTGCCTATACGCTTAATATGGCAGCGTATGAAGATGACCAAAGTGCTGGATGGTATGCCAAATGGATACTTGTTGGACGGTCACTTGGTGAGGACACCGGCTTATTTGAAGACGCTTTACACGAACTTGCAACGTTGGATTATCCTTATTCAGCTGCCTTATTTAGTATCGCGCTTGACGATGAAACATTTACCAATGATTTTGTGGCGATGATTCAATCGGAAACACTGACAGATTTTGATTTAGATACGCTAAGTATGATTATGCTTGCCTTTAATCATGCAGGCATTACCGAGATGAATGACGAGTTTGCGGCCGTGATTGAAAGTGAACTTTACGCAAGTAGTTATGGCGATAATGCGGCGACGTTTGCGCATGTATTAATCGCGTTAATTAGTGCGGGGATAGACCCGAGTGACGAACGTTTTATGCACGAAGATGGTCAATCGTTAGTGAATGTTTTCTTTGCTTACCATCGAGGCGACGGAAGTTTTATGTATCAACTTGAAAGTGATGAAGCGGATTTAATGTTTACTACACCACAAGCGTTTTTAGCCCTTGTTATGTATACACAAGGTTTACAAGAACCAGCAGTACAACCATTTAATTTTGAATAGGTGATTGGATGAAAAAAGGTGTTCTAACGGTTATCGTTATACTTATATTCACGGTGATTATTGTGATGGTCTCTTCGTTTACTCCTTATGAAGATGGAGATAGCGAAGGCCAAATCACAATTTTCGTTGTGGATGAAACTGGAACACGTGTTTATGAGGACACCTTTACATTTTATGAAGAAGATACCTTATTTGGTATCTTGGATGCTTACTACACGGTGCATTACGAAGAAATGGCTTTTGATTTATGGGATGGGGCATCGCTTCGATTTAACCGTGTATCATCAAAAGTCATCTTAGGCATTAATGAAGTTAATACCGATTTCTCGACCCAGTTTTTAAAGATTAGTATAAGGCGACCGATTTATGAAGATGGTCATCTTGTTGATTATGATGAAAAACCAGCTCAAACGGGTATTGATGGCATTCCACTTTATGATGGGGCAACCTATACCTTTACCGTTGAACGTGTACGAAAAGGAGGCGAATCGTAATGGAACTTAAACGGTTAATTTTTATGTCGATGGCGATTACGATTCTTTTTGTTCAAGAGCAAATGCTAATGATCATCCCCAATGTGCAATTCACGACACTGTTAATTGTGCTTTATGTTTCGCTCTTTCGCTTTAAAGAAAGTGTGATTATGATTATTGTCTATGTTTTACTGGACAATCTATTCATGAGTTCATTTCATCCTTTATATACACCCCCGATGTTTATTGCATGGTTACTCATACCAATTGCTTATCACACCATATTACGACGTACGAAAAGTGAATATAAACTTGCCATTTTTGGACTTGTGTTTGGCTTTGTCTATGGATGGATTTTTATCCCGTTCCGTATGTTGGAGTTTGGTATAAGCGAGTTTTGGCCATATCTTATCCTGGATATTCCGTTTGAGATTATTATGGCCATCAGCAATTTCGTGACGATCCTTTGGTTGTATAAACCGCTTTATCGAACCTTAGAACTTGAGATGGAACGCTTGGATCAAAGTGAAAATACGTACACAATAAAAGGATAATTTCAAAGGAAAAACACTTGCACATCGAGTGTTTTTTTGTTATACTACTTAATGCCGTAAAATACACACACAAGGTGAGCTTCAATTCATGAGCTGATAAAGATATCAGTGATGCGAAGTGTTGATGTTTGTGGAGGTAAAAATCAAATTGAAAATAGGAGGTATTTTTTTATGGCAGTAATTACAATGAAACAATTGTTAGAATCTGGTGTGCATTTCGGACACCAAACCCGTCGTTGGGACCCAAAAATGGACAGATATATTTACACATCACGTAATGGGATCCATATCATCGACTTGCAACAAACCGTTGTTATGATTGAGGATGCTTACAATAAGTTACTCGACATTGCAAAAGACGGTGGAAAAATTTTATTCGTTGGGACAAAGAAACAAGCCCAGGATGTTATTATCGAACAAGCAAAACGTTCAGGACAATTTTATGTGTCTAAACGATGGCTCGGTGGAACGTTAACTAACTTTAAAACGATTCGTAAGAGTATCCGTCGTTTGCATGACATTAAGCAAATGGAAAAAGATGGTACATTCGATCGTTTACCAAAGAAAGAAGTTATCGGATTAAACAAAGAACTTGCTCGTTTAGAAGCATTCTTAGGCGGAATCCAAGACATGAAAACTTTACCTGAGGCTGTCTTTATTGTCGACCCACGTAAAGAAATCAATGCAATTAATGAAGCACGCAAATTAAACATCCCTGTCTTTGGAATGGTTGATACAAACTGTGACCCAGATTTAATCGATCACATTATTCCAGCGAACGACGATGCAATCCGTTCAATTAAAATTATTGTTACAACCATGGCTAACGCGATGATTGAAGGTGGCGGTGGTGAAAATGTTGGTGACTTGCCTGAAACCAAACCAGAAACACAACAACCAAGACCACAAGGGCAAAGACCACAACAAGCAAGACCACAAGGGCAAAGACCACAACAACCAAGACGTCAACCGACTGCGAAACCAGCAGCAAAACCAGAAGTCAAAAAAGAAGCAAAACCTGTAGCGAAACCAGCAGCAAAACCAGAAGTCAAAAAAGAAGCAAAACCTGTAGCAAAACCAGCAGCAAAACCAGAAGTCAAAAAAGAAGCAAAACCTGCAGCGAAACCAGCAGCAAAACCAGCGGTTAAAAAAGAAGCAAAACCTGCAGCGAAACCAGCAGCGAAACCAGAAGTCAAAAAAGAAGCTTTAAACGATAAAACGGTTAAAGACTTAAGAGAAATGGCTAAAGACAAAGGGCTTACTGGATATTCTAAACTTAAAAAAGCTGAACTTATTGAAGCTTTATTGAAATAAAGAGAGAGCTTTTCAGCTCTCTTTTTCCAAAATATACGCTTACAGTTTCAAAGCGGCTATTAGTATGGTAAAATAATGACGAATAATAATGGAGGTAATATCATGGCAGTAACAGCACAATTAGTAAAAAAATTACGCGATAAAACTGGTGCAGGTATGCTTGATTGCAAGAAAGCGTTAGTTGAAACAGATGGTGATATTGATAAAGCCGTTGACTACTTAAGAGAAAAAGGTATTGCAAAAGCTGCGAAAAAAGCAGATCGTATTGCAGCAGAAGGACTTTGCAACGTGATCACGGATGGAAATAAAGCGGTATTATATGAGTTAAACTCTGAAACAGACTTTGTGGCCAAAAATGATGAGTTCTTAACATTAATTGACACAGTCGGAAATGCAATCTTAACATCGGATGCAACGAACTTAGACGAAGCACTTGAAGTAAAAATCGATGGAAAATCCATTGCGGATGTTGTGGTTGAAGCCACAGCGAAAATTGGTGAAAAACTAACTTTACGTCGTGTGTATGTCATCACCAAATCAGACGATATGACATTTGGTGCGTATTCACACATGGGCGGGAAAATTGTTTCCCTTACGGTTCTTGAAAACGGGGATGAAGAAACAGCGAGAGATATATCAATGCATGTCGCTGCGATTAACCCACGTTACTTAGACCAAAACCAAATCAGTGATGAAGTCATCGCGCATGAACGCGAAGTCCTTCGTAACGAAGCATTAAATGAAGGTAAACCAGAAAACATTGTTGATAAAATGGTCGAAGGACGCCTTAATAAATTCTTAAAAGAGATTTGTTTAGTGAACCAACCGTTCGTCAAAGACCAAGATATGACGGTCGAAAAGTATCTAGCAAGTAAAAACGCGAAAATTGTTTCTTTTGTCCGTTTAGAAGTCGGTGAAGGCATTGAGAAACGTCAAGAGGATTTTGCTAACGAAGTTAAATCTCAAATGAATGGCTAGTCGATTTTAGGACACGACGTTTTTTCGTGTCCTAATTTTATAGATAGGGGAGATAAAATAAACAAAAAAAGGCTTATTATTAAACTAAGTGGAGAAGCCCTAAGTAGCAACAAAGAAAAGGCTATTGACCCACTAAGGGTAAAAGAAATTGCTATGGAAATTAAGGACGCTTATGATTTGGGATTATTTGAAATAGGTATTATTGTCGGTGGAGGCAACATTTGGCGTGGTATCACAGCCAGTGAAATGGGCATGGAACGTTCAAGTGCCGATTACATGGGTATGATTGCGACGATCATCAATGCGCTTGCATTACAAAATGCGCTAGAATCTTTAGGCGTTGAAACGCGCGCTATGACGAGTTTGAATATTCCCCAAGTTGCTGAACCATACATTCGACGTAAAGCGATAAGTAATCTTGAAAAAGGCATGATTGTTATTTTCGGTGGTGGGACAGGAAATCCATATTTCAGTACCGATACCACGAGTGCCTTACGAGCCGCAGAAATCGGGGCGAAAACCATCCTCATGGCAAAAAATGGAACGGATGGCGTATACGATAAAGACCCACGAACCAATGACGATGCCAAACGCTATGATGAACTTACACATCATGAAGTCTTGGAAAGTGGACTCCAAGTTATGGATTCAACCGCTGCAGCCCTATGTAAGGATAACAACATCGAGATTGTTGTCTTTGATATGAACATTAAAGGGAATATCAAACGCGCTGCACTCGGTGAAAAAATAGGAACGGTTATTAAATAAGGAGGATTTTACATGATTGATGATGTAATGCTGAACACGGAAGAGCGCATGGAAGGCGCAATAAACAACTTAAAACGTGAGTTTTCAAAAGTACGTACAGGACGTGCGAATCCAAGTATGCTTGAACAAGTTCAAGTGGATTATTATGGGGTACCAACACCGGTCACTCAAGTAGGAAATATCGCTGTTCCAGAACCAAATCAATTACTTATTAAACCTTACGACCGTAACATCGTTAAGGAAATTGAGAAGGCAATACTTGCTGCAAACCTAGGTGTAACACCAAGCAACGAAGGCGATCAAGTACGTATTGTTTTACCAAAACTTAATGAAGAACGTCGTCGCACTTTAGTTAAGGATGTAAAAAAACTTGCTGAAGAAGCACGTGTAGCAATCCGCAATGTGCGTCGTGATGCTAATGATGCCATTAAGAAGTTAGAAAAAGGTGGCGACCTTACGGAAGATGATTCTAAAGGATATCAAGAAGATGTGCAAGAGTTAACTGATATGTTCATTGAACGTGTTGCAAAAGAATTTGACGAAAAAGAGAAAGATTTACTTTCACTTTAAAACCACCCTTGGGTGGTTTTTTCTTTCGATAACTTGGCTTATAGTGTATAATATAGTGTGCATAGAAATACGAGGTGAACAGGATGATTAAACGAAAAAAACCATTACTTAATCGCGTACCACGTCATCTGGCAATTATTCTTGATGGCAACGGTCGTTGGGCAAAAAAACGTGGTTTAGCCCGAACAGAAGGGCATAAAAAAGGTGCAATGAATTTAAAAAATATTGCCCTTTTTGCAAATGAACTTGGTATTGAAGTGATGAGTGTATATGCTTTTAGTACGGAGAACTGGTCACGCCCACAAGAAGAAGTGGATTATTTAATGAAACTTCCAAAACTGTTCGAGGAACAGTTTCGAGATAGCTTTAAAGACAACAGTATTCGTGTTGCGTTTAGTGGGCGAAGAGATCGGCTGTCTAAAGCGAATGTTGATTTGTTAGAACGCATTGAAAAAGATACCGCATCGAGAGATGGTATGACATTAAATATATGTCTAGATTATGGCTCGAAAGATGAAATCATCCGAGCGGTGAAAGAAGTTGTCAAAGAGGTTCAAGAAAATAAATTGCCTCTTGATGCGATTCATGAAGAAACGCTTGGAAAGCATTTATACACAAGTGAATTTCCAGATGTGGATTATTTGATTCGTACAAGTGGTGAATTACGTTTAAGCAACTTTTTGCTTTGGCAAGTTGCTTATGCTGAATTTTACTTCACAAAAACCCCTTGGCCGGCATTTGGCCGCACGAAGTTTTTAAGGGCACTTATAAGTTATGCAAAGCGTCAGCGACGTTTTGGCGGATTGAAGGGATGAGCTTATGAAGACACGTATTTTAACAGGCCTTATTTTGGCGGCACTATTAATACCATTGTTATTTTTAGGTGAAATGATTTTTTACGGTTTTATTGGAGTGCTGGTGTTAATGGCTTCAACAGAAATGTTTCTGATGATTCACCGCAATAAGAAAGAACGTCCGATTTTGCTTGTCATTTCTGTGCTTGCTACGCTGTGGCTTTATTTTATTATTTTAAGTCTATATTTAGGCTTAATGGAACCGGCTTGGCTATTGCTCTTTTTGTTTATCGCTGTACTTGGGGGCATGTTAATGCCTGTATTTGATACGAGTTTAACGCTTAGTGATATTGGAAAAGGGTATGCGAGTATGTTTTATGTGGCTATTGCGTTTTCCGCAATTAGCTTAGTTCGCAGTCAAGGCATTGATATATTACTTTATATGCTGATTTTGGCGATGGTGACGGATATGTTTGCGTATTTTGTTGGTGTTGCGTTTGGTAACCATAAAATGGCACCAAAAATCAGCCCAAAAAAAACCTTTGAAGGGGCGATTGGCGGAACCCTAATTGCGGTTATTATTGCGACAATCTATGCGTATGCCATGAACCTTTTTGCAATGGAGTCATCCGTTGCGCTATTTAGTGTATTAATTCTCGGTGGGATATTTGTATCGTTTATGGCTCAACTTGGTGACCTTGTGGCTTCGAAAATGAAACGCGAACATGATATTAAAGATTTCTCTAAATTGTTTCCTGGTCATGGTGGCGTTTTGGACCGTTTTGATTCGAGTATCTTTGCGGCGTTAGCGTTGATGATTGTGATGATGGTTGTAGGAGTGTTTTAAATGCGAAAAGTTGTTTTACTAGGTGCAACAGGAAGCATCGGGCGTCAGACGATTGATATCATTGAACAGTACCCTGATCGCTTTAAATTAGTTGCGGTCACAGCGAATAAAAGCATTGACGTAATGAAAGACATCGTCAAACGTCATGCGTGTTTGTATGTGGCGATGGATAACCAATACCGCGATGCATTTGAGACGGCTCAGTTTTTTGATCTTAAGGCACTTAAGGAGTTTATTCAAGCAGTCCCGGAGGATGTCGTGGTTGTGAACGCGTTGGTTGGTAGTGTCGGTCTCGTTCCAACGATTGCAGCGATTGAGCGCGGGTTTGATGTCTTACTTGCTAACAAGGAAACCTTAGTGGTTGGTGGCGAGATTATTAAACCACTTTTGAATACGTCGGTATCGACATTGATTCCGATTGACAGTGAACACAGCGCGCTTGCTCAGTGTTTGAAAGGCTCGAATATTGACGATGTTGAAAAGCTTGTGATTACGGCAAGCGGAGGTAGTTTTCGTCATTTAAAAAAAGACGAACTTAACCACGTGACGGTTCAAGATGCTTTGAACCATCCGAACTGGGCTATGGGTAAGAAAATTACCATCGATTCCGCAACGATGATGAATAAAGTGTTTGAAATCATTGAAGCACATTATTTGTTTGATTTGCCTTACGATTCGATTGAAGCGGTGCTTCATCCCGAAAGTTTAGTTCATGGGATGGTGCATTATAAAGATGGCAATATTTTGATGCATGTTGGCCCAGCCGATATGCATATTCCGATATTAACTGCGCTTCAAGGGGAGGAACGGTTGCCATATCGTTCAATCTTTGATATAACTAAGATTAAATCGCTTCATTTTGAAGCGATTGATCCGATCCGTTATTCGTTGTTTGATTTAGGGATTGCAGTGGCCCGAAAGAAAGGGCTGCATACAGTGACATTAAATGCCGCAAACGAAGAAGCGGTTGAACTCTTTTTAAACGGAACAATTGATTTTATAACAATTGAAACGATAATCGCGGATTGTCTTTATTATTTTGACAATGGGTATGATGTAACCTTAGAAGCGATTTTGGACCTTGATCAAAAGGTTAGAAACTACATCAAGACTAAATATGTGGATGGTGAGTAGTAAATGGTTATTTTAAATATTTTAGGCTTTATCTTTATGCTTGGACTCGTGATTTTAATTCATGAGGCTGGCCATTTTTTGATGGCAAAACGTGCGGGTATTTTATGCCATGAGTTTGCGATTGGGATGGGGCCGATTGTATACAGTAAGAAAAAAGGGGAAACGCTTTTTAGCATTCGTGCGATTCCAATTGGCGGATTTGTGTCGATGGCGGGCGAAGAAGTAAACGATGAACTTGTTAAAGTTGGTCAAACGATTCGTGTTCAGTTTGATGAAAGCGATCCGAATGTGATTACCCATTTGATTTTAAACCCAGATGATCCCCGTTATCAAGATACCATGCTTGTTGATATTGAGGCAGTGGATTTAAAAGGAAAAGACGATAAACCGTTGCGTCTAAATGAGTTTGAAGTGAAACGCTCAGCGTTTTATGTGATGAAGGACAAAAATTTACAAATTGCGCCATATGATCGCAGTTTTGAATCGAAAACATTGTGGCAGCGTTTTGCGACGATTTTTGCAGGACCGATGATGAACTTTATTTTGGCGCTTGTCTTATTTATGATTATTGGCTTCGTGGTTGGTCAACCTCAAAGTGACACCAGTCTTATTGGTGGTGTAAGTGGGGCTGAATACCGCGAGGTTTGTTTAGATGGTGTGGAAACCGATGAAGAGTATTTCTGTTCACCGGCCGTGCTAGCGGATATCCGCAAAGGCGATGTTATCGTCGATATCGAGGGTCAACCTGTTTCAAACTGGGATGAGATTAGCATGGCGATGCGTGATGTGATTGGTCAGCAAAATATTGCCTTTACGGTGGATCGTGATGGCGACCTTGTGACACTCACTGTAAATCCTATCCTTGGGTTTTACCAAGCAGGGTTTAGTAGTGATGCGACCATCCATGATCGTGTGATTATCGGAAGTGTTGGAGCTGGATCACCAGCGAATCGCGCCGAACAATTAATTGAAAACGGCACGGAAGAAGGCACACTGCTGATTGGTGATGAAATCCTACGTATTGGGTATTCAGAAGCGACATTAACAGACGTTAATAGTTGGGAAGATGTTGTTGATTTTATGCGTGATAATAGCGCAGGCGAGGATATGGTTATTGAAGTCTTGCGTGATGGGGTTACTTACCAGTACTTGATTGGACCGTTTAGTGAACGTTTCTTAGTCGGACAAGGTGTACCACCCATCCGTGCTGAAATTGGCATTGGTCCGGAATACCAGTTTGAATTTTTCGGTGGGATAGTCTATGGATTTGAAAATGTAGCTGCCACAGGAACGATGATTTTTTCTACCTTGCGTGCTTTATTTGCTGAATCACGTGTTGGTGTTGGCGATTTAGCTGGGCCTGTTGGTATTTATTCTTTAACCAGTCAATTTATTAGTCTAGGTATTATTGCGTTTATTAGTTGGATGGCTATTTTAAGTGTCAATTTAGGGATTATCAACCTTTTACCTATTCCTGCACTTGATGGGGGAAGACTTGTTTTCTTAGGGTATGAGGCGATTGCACGAAAACCAGTCAATAAGCGTGTTGAAAATTCATTACACTTTGTGATGTTCACGTTACTTATTTTATTATTCTTATTTATTACCTACAACGACATATTACGACTTTTTAGTCGCTAAAGGATGTGGATTCGATGAAACAACAACTACTCTTTGTACCAACGTTAAAAGAGGCCCCAAAAGATGCTGAAGTGAAAAGCCATAAACTCATGGCCCGAGCAGGCCTTATTAAACAAACAGCCTCAGGTGTTTATACCTACTTACCTGTCGCTCAGCGCGTTCTTCGTAAACTTGAAGGAATTATCCGCAAGTCTCTTGATACGCGCGGATGCAGCGAACTGCTTATGCCTGCGCTCCAACCAAGAGACCTTTGGGAAGAAAGTGGACGCTGGGGTGAATACGGACCTGAACTGATGCGTTTAAAAGATCGGAAAGATCGTGATTTTTGTTTAGGGCCTACCCACGAAGAAATTATTACTCAAACTGTCAGGGATTACATTAACTCGTATAAAAAACTGCCACTTGCACTGTATCAAATTCAAACGAAATTTCGTGATGAAATGCGTCCACGCTTTGGGCTCATGCGCGGAAGAGAGTTCATCATGAAAGATCTTTATACGTTTAGTGAAACGCCTGAAGACCTTGATTACTGGTATAAACTAATGAAAGAAGCGTATACAGAGATTTTTGAGCTCGCCGGGTTATCAACCCGTATTGTGTCGTCGGATGTTGGTCAAATCGGTGGCGATGAAGCGGATGAGTTTATGGTGATGAGTGAAGTTGGTGAAGATACGATTACCTATTGTCAATCGTGTCAATACGCGACCAATCAAGAATTTAGTGGTTTAAGCGATGGCGATGCGTGTCCTGAGTGTGGCGGGACGATTGCAACCGCAAAAGGAATTGAAGTTGGAAACATCTTTAAACTCGGCACAAAGTACTCAAAAAGCATGAACGCCTACTTTACGACCCGCGAAGGTAAACAAGAGCCGGTAATCATGGGCTGTTATGGATTAGGGATTAGTCGTACTTTGATGGCAATCGTTGAACAACATAGCACCGAAGAAGGATTATTATGGCCAAAAAATGTTCGTCCTTTTGATATCCATTTAATTCCTGTTAACTACAAAAAAGAAAGCCTTATATATAAGGTTGACGAACTCTATAGCAAATTGCAAGAATCGTTTGAAGTTTTACTCGATGATCGCGACGAACGCGCAGGGGTTAAGTTTAAAGATGCGGATTTAATTGGGGTCCCTTACCGCATTGTCATTGGGAAAGACTTTGATTCGGGTAAAGTCGAATTTGTCAATCGCTATGAGAATACAAAAGAACTAGTTGACGTTGAGCGCTTAGT
>SLQR01000103.1 GCA_007131405.1 Candidatus Izemoplasma sp. | reverse complement strand
TGTTGAAGGACTCATGTCTGCTGGAATGCTGTTATTGGCATTTTTTTTAATACGCATTAGTAACTGGGAAATTGGTTATTTTCTTTCTGGAGTTTCACCGGATACATTAAATGAATCCGATATGGTGATTGGGCTAGTTGTTATCTATTTAATCCTTTTTGGACTGCTTGTATTGCCTATATTTATTGTTAATCTTGTGTTGTTCACACGGTTTATGCAAGGAAAATTTCGTTACCGTGGGGTTCGTGGCATTTATTTATACCAGATTATTTACGGCAGTATCTTTTTCTTTTTGGGTCACCTATTTGCATCGCTTTATGTAATCAGTGGTGCGATTGGACTTAACTATTTATCTCACTTAAAACGCAGAGATTAAAAAAATTCTCATTCGGTTAGCAAATAATAAAAACCTCCACTATACTAAAGATAGTTAGGCGTGGTGGTTTTTTATTTTTCATTCGCATTGCATAATGTTTGAAGTGCAAACCATCACACGCTAAAATAAAGCAAAACAATATGGAGGGATACAATGAAAAAGATGTTAATAGTAATTGCATTAAGTATAACCGTGTTTGTCATGGCCTCATGTGGTGGCCGCGACGAAAATGTACTAAGAGTGGGCATGGATTTGGGGTACCCACCATTTGAAACACGCGATAATAATGACGAACCAATGGGCATTAGTGTCGATGTCGCTTATATGTTAGGTGAGTATTTAGGCCGTGAAGTTGAAATAGTGGATACTGATTTTGGTTCACTAATACCTGCGCTTAACTCGGGCGGCATTGATGTGATTATTGCGTCAATGAGTAAGACAGAAAGTCGTATGCAGAGTATTGACTTTTCGGATCCGTACTTTGTCTTTAATATTATTAGTTTAGTGAATGCGGATTTTGCGAATCAAAACGGCATAACACCCGATTCGACCAAAGAGGATTTGTTGATGCTTGATGAAATCGAATTTGTTGGATTAAGTGGGCAAGTCTCAGCAACTATCCCTGAAGAGTACGATAAAGAAGTAACCATTGCGACGAATCTAGGAACGGCAATCCTTGGTGTTGCTCAAGGATCATCGGATGTTTTGTTGATGAGCCCGATGCCAGTCACCAATGGAAACCGTGCACATCCTGAAGATACCATTGTTGTGTGGGACGTTTTTGACCCAAGTCCAATTGCAATGGGGGTCCGTCAAGGTGATGACGAATTATTGAGTCAAATTAATGCCTTTATTGCAACGATGTCCGAACCAGGTGGTGCTTACGAACAACTTCATGATAAATGGAACGAACACATAGAAGGCTTACTTGAGCGATATGGATTTGAGTATTTTATTTATGAAGACTAAACAAGCGAATTATTTACTCGCTTCCTTAGTCTTTATCGCGTTTGGCTGGTTTGTGATTGCGCAACAACGGACACCGTTAGACTTATCCATTTTACTGCCTTACCGTGCCAGTTTTATTTCAGGGTTTTACAACACAATCATTGTATCGGTGATTGCTTTAATTGGGAGTGTTGTTCTTGGGTTTATTTTGTTTATACTCTCCACTACGAAAATTCTATTTTTTCGAGCGTTTACTGATATTCTAACTGAAATTGTTTACGGAACCCCACTGCTTGTCATGATTATTGTCATGGCGTTTGTTATTGGTCCGGCGTTTAATACGTTTAATCGAAATGTGATGGGTGTGACCGGTTTAATTGTTTATATTGCTCCTTACATGACCAATATTTTTAAGAGCGCCTTTTCAAGCATCTCAGATGACCAGTACATGGCGATGGATTTGTTTGGGTTTTCAAGCTATCAACGCTATCGTTATTTAATTATCCCGCAAGTTATTCGTGGACTCATGCCACCCTTGATGAATAATTTTTCCCTTATCATTAAAGGAAGCGCACTACTCAATGTCGTTAGCTATCGTGAACTCTTCTATCGAGCCGAAGGTATAACATCGGAGACCTTTGCGTTTGTTGAGGTGTATTTAGTGATGTGGGGCATGTATTTACTTATTACGATTCCACTCTCACAACTCACGCGCTACATCGAAAGGAGATGGGCCATATGAAACTTGCCATTCAAAACCTTTCACACACTTATGATATTGAAGTTTTAAAAAATGTTCAACTTGAACTTGATGATTACAATGCCATTGGTATTATCGGTGTATCTGGTTCAGGTAAAAGCACTTTGTTGCGCTTAATGGCAGGCCTAGAAAAACCATCATCTGGGGATATCTTTATCAATGAACAGTCCGTGCATAGTTCAAGTCATCGTGACAATATTGGGTTTGTTTTTCAACACCATAATTTGTTTCCGCATCTAACCCTTGAACGCAACATATCATTGATTTTAGAAAAGACGCGCCATAAATCAAAAGAAGTAGCTTCCGCCACGGCACGTAAAAATTTGGAGTTGCTACATTTGCATGATCAAATGCACAAACTTCCCAAACACGTCTCTGGGGGTCAAGCACAAAGAGCGTCAATTGCAAGAGCTTTATCGGTTGATCCTGAAGTGATTTTATTAGATGAACCGACGAGTTCACTCGATCCAATCTTGACGCATGATGTGTTATCGGCCATTGAAAACTTAAGAGGGCTTGGCAAAAATTTTATTTTTGTGACGCACGTGATGAGTTTTGTCCGCGATTTTGCGGATTATGTTATTTTCATGCATGAAGGAGAGATTGTTGAGCACGGAAGTCCAACTATTCTTGATAAACCGCAATCAAATGAGCTTGCTGATTTTATGTCAAAAGTACGATAAGATGCAGCCTTTAAAGAACAGATTGACCAATCTGTTCTTTTTTTTCACATAGGTATTGTACAATACACAGTACTGTGTTATGATTTATGTAGGAGGTGGGTTATGAATACACAATTTAAAAAAGGTATTGTTGAATTATGTGTGCTGTCTTTACTCGTTGAAGAAGACATGTACGGGTATAACATTATCAGCAAGCTTTCAACCTACATCGATGTCAGTGAAAACACCATCTATCCGATATTAAGACGGTTAACTAAAGACCATTACTGTCGAACGTATTTAGTTGAATCAAACGCCGGAGCACCAAGAAAATACTATGCGTTAACCGAAGAAGGTTTTGCCCATTTCATGGGTATGCGGCAAGAATGGGATACGTTTATTGGTGGTGTCTATGAAATTATTCATAAAGGAGGCATAAAAAATGAAGCAATATTTGAACGATTTAAAAAGCGCATTAAAGAAGAAAAAACTCAACGATCAAGTGATTGATGATATCGTGCGTGATCACGAAGAAATGATTCAATCTGCACTCGATGATGGACTCAGTGAAGAGGATCTCATTGAACGATTCGGTGAACCGTCTAAACTTGCGGATGACTTATCAGCTTTTGAACAAATTGCAAGTGAGGTGCCTGTTCAAGTCGAGTACAGCACGTTAAAAACATTTACGCCGGATAAAGCGTACCTTATTGAACTTAAATTCGTCTCAGAAGATGTTGTCATCGAGCCTTCACCCGATCAAAATATCTACATTGATTATAAGGGAAGAGGCGATACCGATAAATACGATATCCGTTTCGACGAGGACAAACTGTATATCAAAGCCCCCGATCGTAAAGGTATTTTATCGCTCTTATTCTTAAACCGCAATACCTTAACGTTTCGCATCCGATTGCCACTTGAACACCGTGTGAGCGATTTTAAACTATCGGTCATTAATGGTGACACCAAACTATCCAATCTGTCTTTTGATAAGACAAAATTCAAGACCATTAATGGCGATGGCGACATGACATCAATGACACTCGGTGAAACCAAAATGAATACCGTTAATGGCGATTTAAGTCTTGTAAAGTGTAAAACCACGAAAACACAAATCTCCTTAATTAGTGGCGATTTAACGATTGATGAACTTGATTGTGAGACCAGTGTTGAGTTTGATTCAGTAAGTGGTGACATTAACTTAGACAAAGTAACGTGTGAAGCGTGTGATATTAGTACCGTTAGTGGCGATGTTCGAGGCACTTCGGTGTATCCTAAAGTTGCATCATTTAACACCATTAGTGGCGATGTTCGAATCAAGAATGAAGAGCACAAACCAATGGAAATTCGTAAGAAGACAAGTTTATCGGGTTCGATTAATTTATCCATCTAAAAGACCTTCGGGTCTTTTTTATTTTAGGCAAATCTAAATGGCATAGATAAACGATACATTCCATCAATTGTAGGATAGGTATTTACCTCTTAGACGGTTTCGTTTATAATGTATTTTGTGAACGATAGGAGGTTTTTAATGAAAACACCAATCCATAAAATGCAGCTTAACCTTAATGAAAATCATTTGTTTATAAAACGGGATGATTTAATGCCGTTTTCATTTGGCGGGAATAAATACCGTAAAGCCTTGCACTATTTTAAACAGATTGACGACGAGAACTACAATGTGGTCATTACCACGGGCAGCGCAAGCAGTAATCACTGCCGTATTGTCGCAAACATGGCCAGACAGCGCGCGATTGAATGCATTATCATATCACCTAAGGAACTTGAAAAAAACGCGCTAAACCGAACCTTAACGCACTGGCTTGATGCAGATGTTAGAGTGGTGCCGCAAACAGCCATGAGCGATACCATAAAAACACTCATTAAAGAAAAGCAACTTGAAGGCAAAAAGCCTTATTACATTAAAATGGGTGGTCATGGGTATCTAGGCACAAAAGCCTACGTTGAAGCCTATCAAGAAATTCTTGATTACGCTGAGCACCATAACATCAGTTTTGATTACCTATTCTTTGCGGATGGGACAGGCACAACGCATGCGGGGTTACTTGCTGGAAAAATTTGTCAAAATAAACCCACAGAAATCATTGGTATTGGTGTATTAAACGATTCAGCCACCGCCAAACCGGTTATTTATGAACGTGTTAATGAATACTTAAAGAATCATGGTTATGCGACCATTAAAGCAGACAGTATTAACTATGAAGATGCGTATTTAATGGGTGGTTATGGACACGATAATCAGGCCATTAGGGATGTCATAAAAGCGACCATGCAGTCCGAGGGGATTCCACTTGATCCTGTCTATACGGGAAAAGGATTTTATGGTATGATAGAAACCATAAAAAGGCGCGGCATCAAGGGGAAAAATATTTTATTTATCCACACCGGTGGTGCACCTATTTTCTTCGATTTATTAAATCAAGAAAACGACAAAACGATTTAGGAGAGACCTTATGACAATTGAAGTGTTTATACTTGTAGCCGCGGTTTTGTTAATATCGGCTTTTATTAAAGGTGTTACTGGCTTTGGAACATCACTTATTGCCATCCCTATATTGATTTTTTTTGTGATGGAACCCGGAGAAGCTCGTGCCTTGATTGTATCAATTAACTTGTTTTTAAATATGTATATTCTTTTATCGGCTAGAAAATTAACTTACGCGCATGCAAAACCCTATTTATTGCTTATTATATCGGTGTTTATTGCAGCGCTCATTAGTGGGTTCTTGTTGGGACGTATGACCGCTGAACTCTTTCAAATACTGATGGGTATTTTATTACTCTTTACCGCGATCAACCGTTTCTTTGAAGTACGCTTTCACATTAAAAATCCCAAGCGGTACTTTGTGCCTCTCGGGCTTGTTGGAGGAACACTGAATACCTTAATTGGTGCAGGAAGCGTACCGGTTCTTATATTTCTTGGCAATACCGATTTAAAGAAGTCCGAGTTCCGTGTTACGGTGTCTTTGTTTTTGCTTATATTGAATGGAGGTAGCTTAATCTCATTTCTCATTAGTGGAAGCTACTCGGCCCAAATTGCGACGTGGGCTTTAATCTTCTTCCCAATAATGATTATTGGAACTTATCTTGGCATAAAAAGCCAGCATCAGTTCAACGAACGCACCTTCAGTAAAGTGATTGCGGTTATGCTTTTTATCATCGGGATCAACAGTATTTTTGGTATTTTATAAAAAAAGCTCAAAATTGAGCTTTTTTCTTTACCATGCGGCAATCGATCCGTCTGCACGCATTTCGGTTCCACCAATTAACACACCGGTTTTTGGGTTGCGCCAAATAATTTGTCCGCGACCGAAACTGCCAATGTTTTGTGTAACGACAACGTCATGGCCACGTTTTTTCAAGGCATCAACTAGGATTTGATCCATGGTTGGTTCAACTTCAACAGTTAAGCCTTTCATCCACTGCCACCTTGGAGCATCAAGGGCAGCTTGGGGATTTAGGTTATTGTCTAGGCATTGCATAATGACTTGCAAATGACCTTGAGGTTGCATAAACCCACCCATGACACCAAACGGTCCAATGGGAATGCCGTCTTTCGTTAAGAAAGCGGGAATAATCGTATGGTAAGTCTTTTTTTCTGGTTTCAAGGCGTTTGCGTGGGTTTTATCCAGCGAGAATGTATGCCCGCGGTTCTGCAAAGCAATGCCTGTGTTTGGCACCACAATCCCTGAACCAAAGCCCATGTAGTTGCTTTGAATAAAGGAAACCATGTTGCCGTCTTTATCGGCTGTAGCTAAATAGACAGTTCCACCTTTTGGTGGTGTTCCTGCAGATGGTTTTTTTGCCTGTTTTCCAATGCGATTAACGCGGGACTTAATATACTGTTCGTTTAATAATTCAGCAGGTGTATAAGGCATATGGTCTAAATCGGTTAGATAAGTATGGGCATCGGCAAATGCAAGTTTAATCGCTTCGATTTGGTGATGCACATTTTCTTCGGCATCCATTGCTTGTACGTTAAGATGATTCATCATCGCAAAGGCTTGAGAAGCCACTAATCCTTGACCATTTGGTGGAAGTTCCCACACGTCGTATCCCCGATAGCGAACCGATATCGGGTCAATCCAAGACACTTGATGTTTGATTAAGTCACTTTTACGAATAAATCCATTATGTTTACGTGAAAACGCATCGATTTGATCGGCAATGTTGCCTTCATAAAAAGCTTTGCCGTTGGTTTGTGCAATCGCCTCTAAGGTGTTTGCGTGATTCGGCAAAGTCCATAATTCATGCGCTTTAGGGGGTTCTTTGTCGTTAGTGAATGTTTTAAACCATTCGTCATAGATGGCGTCAGTAAAGATTTTTGCGTACCCTTTTGCGCCTTTGCCCCAATACTCAGCGACCGTAGGTGAAACTGGAAAGCCTTCACGAGCATACTCGATGGCTGGAGCTAAACACGTGGTTAAAGGCAATTTTCCAAAGCGCTTCGATAAAGCAACCCAAGCTGATGGTGCGCCTGGAACGGTCACCGGTGTTAACCCAAATTTCGGCATCGTGTCATGGCCTAAGGCTTTTACCTTATCAATGGAGATTGCTTCAGGTGCAACACCTGAAGCGTTTAGTCCATGCATTTTATGATTAAGCCAAACAATGGCAAAGGCATCGCCACCAATACCATTTGAGGTGGGTTCTACAACGGTTAAACACGCTGCCGTTGCAATAGCAGCGTCAACAGCGTTGCCGCCTTGCTTTAACATATCAAGCCCAGCTTGCGCAGCCAAAGGCTGACTTGTTGCGACCATGCCATGTTTCGCGGTAACCGCTGTTCGCTTTGATTGATACGGATAATGATGTAGGTTTTGGTTCATCATCAACGTCACTCCTTTATTGTCTATACCCATTGTAGCATAGCTTTATGCGATAAATAAAAAAAGAATGAACAAAAGACTCGCTTTTTGAATAGAACATGATATAATACTTAAGGCAATGATTTATACAACGAATAATGGAAACATGAAACCGGTGTGTCAATTTGACGCATTTTTTTATTGTTTATAAAGGAGAAAGTAAATGACATTTGAAACACTAACATTTGATCGACGTATCATTAAAAATTTAACACGTGAGGGCTACGAAAACGCCACGGAAATTCAAGAGAAAGCCATACCTATCATTCGTGAAGGTCATGACTTAATGGCATCGGCGCAAACAGGAACTGGGAAAACTGCAGCCTTTGCTTTACCTATTATTGAATCCATCGCAAAAAAACATATGAGCAACCAGAAAAAACGCCCAATTCAAGCGGTTATTTTAGCACCAACACGCGAGCTTGCTCAACAAATCACGCAAAGTTTTTTAGACTATAGCCAAAATACCGGACTTCGTGTTCGCGCGATTTATGGTGGCGTGAGTAAACGCAATCAAATTATGGCCTTAAAAAAAGGTGTAGATGTTCTTGTGGCAACCCCTGGACGCTTACTTGATTTGATGAACATGCGTTTAATTGATTTAAAAGCGATCGAGTTCTTCGTCCTTGACGAAGCAGACCGTATGCTTGACATGGGATTTATTGATGACGTAAAAACAATTTACAGTAAGGTTGAAACTGAGTGTCAAACCTTACTCTTTTCCGCAACCATTTCAAAAGAGGTAGAAAAGTTAGCTAAAGTGATGCTAAAAGATCCTATGCGTCTTGATACGGCTCCAAAAGAAGAACCGCTTAGAACGATTAAGCAAAGTCTTTTTCGCTGTGACGAGAGACATAAAAACCGTTTACTTTTCACGTTTATTCATGAAAACAAACCGCAATCGGCGCTCATTTTTACGCGCACAAAGCAACGTGCTGACTCACTTTTTAAAAAACTCTTTATGGAACTAGGCACAGTCGGAATCATTCACGGAGACAAAACACAGCGTGATCGCTTAAACACATTAAATGCTTTTAAACGAGGGGAAATAACAATCTTAGTGGCAACTGATGTTGTTGCACGTGGGATTGATATTCATGAACTTGAGTATGTTATTAACTACGACATGCCTGATCAAGTTGAATCGTATATTCACCGTATTGGTCGAACCGGCCGCAACCACAAACATGGTGAAGCCGTAAGTTTTGTATCACCAAAAGACCGTGGTGTTATCAAAGAGATTGAATCTTTATACGGACGAATTTTTCATGACCGTTCGGAGCAAACTTCCGATAAACCGGTGAAAAACAAGGTGAAAAAGCCATTTACGAATAACAACAAGTCGACCAAGCAAGATTCAAAGCCGTATAATAAAAAGAAAAAAGCTTATAGTAAAGACAAAAATACAGCTTCTGGTGATGCTAAGCCGTACTCGAAAAGAAAAAAAGCTTCAAACACGGAAGCAAAACCTTATAACAACGATGAGAAACGTTCAAATAATGACGCGAAACCGTTTAATCGCAAAGGGAAAACACAAAAACCAAAAGCGCGTAAAAACAAATCAAAGAAGCCCTTTTACGCATCATACAAAAAAAATAAAAACTAATCTAACAAGTTTCATGCTATACTAATAAGCAATAAAAGGAAGTGATGGCATGAAAAAAAACGATTATCCAATTCTTGAGTTTGATAACGATAAAGATGCGTTCATCAACCCAACCATTGTGTTAAAAACCGTTAAAGACATAAAACATATTCCGAATAAACTGGTTATTTGTTTCTTTCATGAGACAATCAATCGTTTAATTGAAGAAGAAACACTTACCCCTTTTGTAACAATTAAAGGTGAAAATAGTTACACATTTTATCAGTTCAAAAACGAAGATGTGTTAGTTGTACCTGGTTACATTGGCGCACCGCTTTGCGGCGGTATACTTGATGAGGCGATTGCGTTTGGTGTCGATAAAGTGATGTTTTGTGGTGGGGCTGGATCATTAGTTCAAGATATCACGCTTGGAAAACTCGTGGTAATCGATCAAGCCATCCGCGATGAAGGCATGAGTTATCACTATAAAGCACCAAGTCGCGAAGTCACTGCTAATTCGAGAGTTCAAGGGATTATTAGAGAACATCTTGATAGCATAAAAGCCGACTACGTCGTTGGAAAGACATGGACAACCGATGCGTTTTATCGTGAAACCCGTGAGCGCATTCAAAGACGTCGAGCTGAAGGCGCCATTTTAGTCGAAATGGAACAGTCAGCCTTAATGGCCATAAGTGAGTTCCGTCAGATCGACTATGGCGCAATCATCTATGGTGGTGACGATTTATCAACCGATACATGGGACAATAGAAAGTGGCATTCACGCCATGATGTTCGAGAAAATTTGCTTTACTTATGCAAAGATATCGTAAAAAAACTTTAAGCAACCATTGGTTGCTTTTTTTAATTCTTCCATGAAATAAACAGAAAAATAAGACGCTATCGTGTATAATCATAGTGAGGATTGTGATTATATGAAAACACATAAAATTGCGGTTAAAGACTTTGTCACTTTTTTGTATTCTTCTGGTGATTTAGAAAGTCAAAACCAAAGTCGTAACCGCCAAAAAATTGGTCAACTGATTCACACAGAACATCAAGCTACGTATCCATCATCCGCACAAAAAGAAGTGTTCGTCGAAACACATTTTTCACGTGGAGAGTATGACTTTCATCTAAGTGGACGCATCGATGGCGTATTTACCGAAGGCAACACGGTCATCATTGAAGAAATTAAAAGCACTGAAACCGATTTATCGCTGATTAGTGAAAAAACCTTTCCAGCACACTTAATGCAAGCAAAGGTTTATGCGTATATGTATCTTATGAGCCAAAATCTTAAATCAATTACTGTGCATTTAACATATATACACCATCCCACGAAAGCACAAAAAGTCATTAAGAAACGCTTCTTAAAAACGCATCTTGTTCAAGGGTTTGAACAGATGATTGATCGGTACATTGAATGGCTAGAACTCTATGAAAAACACCAAGAAGATAAAATGGTTACGCTTGAAGGATTAACGTTTCCCCATGCAGATTTTCGCGAAGGTCAATACCACTTCATGGGCGCTATTTATCAAACATTAATGCGCAATGATATTTTATACGCCACCGCACCAACGGGAATCGGCAAAACCATTGGGGCTTTGTTTTCAGGCCTTAAAACATTGAAAAATAAACAAGAAAAGCTCTTTTACCTCACCGCAAAGAATGCCGGCAAAAGCATTGCGGTTGAAACCGTAGACCAGTTAAAGGCAAACGGTTTAACGATAAAAGCCATCACATTAAACTCAAAAGAGAACATGTGTCTGCGTGATGAAGTCGATTGCGATCCTGACATATGTCCATTTGCAAAAGGCTTTTACAACCGACTGCGTAAAGCACTTCAAGACATTTTTGTTCATGACGATGTGTATGATGCGCATCTAATTAAACAATACGGTGAATACCATTCGATTTGTCCCCATGAGTTTGCGCTTGAGATTGCAAACTATTCAGACATCATTATTTGTGATTACAACTATGTGTTTGACCCAAGAATAAAGCTCATTCGCTTTTTTGAGGAGTCACTTTATCAACCGAAACTGTTGATTGATGAAGCGCACAACTTAGTTGATCGCTCACGGTCGATGTATTCAAGTACACTTTCATTAAATGAAATTAACGCATTAGAAGAAGATTTAAAGCACTTTAAAAATGCGCCAATGCGTTCAATTCAAGGGCTTAAACGCACGATGAAAGAACTAATTGAAAAAACAGACGTTGATAAAACCCTGCTCTTTATTGATGACATAATTCCTGCAGAATTGCTTAATACCGTGCATGTCACGCTCACAAAACTGGATGATTTATTGCAACGGCATAAAAAACACCCAAAACGCAAAGCGCTACTTGATGGGTATTTCTTGCTTGTGCAGTTTCAACGCATTAGTGAATATTTTACGGAAGCTTTTCGCTTTACCATCGAAAAAGATGAACACGACACCCGTTTTAACATTGTCTGTTTGGATGCATCAACACCTGTTGCGGAGACAATTCGCGAAAGCAGCAAAGGCACGATTCTATTTTCAGCTACGTTGAGTCCTAAAGACTATTATCAAAACCTTTTAACCAAAGGAACAGGGAACTATTTTGATGTGCCGAGTCCGTTTGACCCGAAGCGTCTTGGTTTGTATGTCGATGTTTCAACTTCGACGAAATACCGAGACCGCACACTGAGTGTGACACGAATTATCGATACCATCTACGCGATGCTTGAAAGCAAAGACGGAAACTACATAGCTTTCTTTCCATCGTATGCTTACATGAACATGGTGCTTGAACAGTTTGACCAAAGTCAGTACACCGTGATGAAACAAACCCGTGAGATGAATCATTTTGAACGCTTAACTATGATTGAAACTTTTAAATCAAGACAAGAAGGCTCGAAAATTTTGTTTTCAGTCCTTGGTGGAAGTTTCAGTGAAGGCATTGATTATGTCGGCGATATGCTATCAGGGGTTTTAGTCGTTGGTGTGGCGCTGCCTCAGTACAATAAAATGAATGAATTATTAAAGGATTACTTTTATGAACAAGGCTATAACGGTTACGATTTTGCCTATACCTTCCCAGGCATGAATAAAGTTATTCAAGCGGTTGGAAGAGTCATTCGAACCCAGAAAGATAAAGGCATTGCCATATTACTTGATACGCGATATCATTTTGGTAAATACCGACAGTTGATGCCTGATTTTTGGCAACCCAAATTCATCCAAGAAGACGATTATTTAAGCGATGCGTTAGCGTTGTTTTGGCGTCGCGTAAAGGATGTTTGATGTTTTCATTTTAGCGACTTCATTGTATAATGGTCGTATAACGATTAAAGGAGGCGGAACCAATGAAAGGACTGTTTGTATTTAGTCATGACATGGAAGACGTTGAGGCGCTTGGAACGCGTGCGTTGCTTAAACGAGCAGGGCTAACCGTTGATGCTGTAACCTATGAAAAAAGTAAAAAGGTTAAAACCGCCTATGGCTTAACCGTTGAAGCCGATTATTTAGGCGAAGACATCAATCCGGATGCTTACGATTTTTTGATTATTCCAGGTGGGCCATACGTTGCAAAAGTGATTAAGAAAGATGTGAAAATCAAACGGCTGATTCTGGCTTTTTCAAAACAAAACAAACTGATTGCAGCAATTTGTGCTGGTCCACGTTTTTTTGGGCAGTTGCATCTTCTTGATAAGCATCGGTTTACGTGTTATCCAGGCAGTGAAAAAGACATGCCACAGGGCATCTATTTGCCTGAAGAAAAAGCCGTAACAGACAAACACATCATTACGGCACGTGGCGCGGGTTGTGTGTATGATTTTAGTTACCATATTGTGAATTACACGCTTGGGAAAAACGATGCCGATCATCTTTTTGAAGCCATTCAATATTAAGCAGACACAGTCTGCTTTTTTTCTGTTTTTTTCTTACGGTTTTTAATGTATAATGATTAGCGTGAGTCAATTAAGGAGTGATGACTATGTCTAAACGTGTGCATCTTGCGGGCGTATTATTTTCTGTGCTTTTCGGCTTTTCTTTCATGTTCTCAAAGGTGGCGCTTGATTTTGTCATGCCCATTGGGTTAATTGCGTATCGCTTTATGGCGGCATTTTTGGTTCTTGAGTTGCTTCGATGGTTAAACGTTGTGACCATTCGCTTTCGAAAGGCACACATAAAAAGTATCTTCATTGTGGCTATTTTGCAACCGGTTCTTTATTTTTTGTTTGAGGTCTATGGTCTTGCGCGTACAACAAGTAGCGAAGCGGGGATGATGATTGCCTTAATTCCTATTTTTGTAACGATTTTTAGTGCAATTATCTTAAAAGAACGTGCAAAGGTTATGCAAATTGTCTTTATCTTATTGAGTGTTAGTGGCATTATTTTTATTCAAATTATGCAAGCATCAAGCGGGGTTGAAGTGGAAATACTGGGGTTCTTGTTATTGCTCGGTGCGGTCTTATCGGCAGCGCTTTTTACGATTGCTTCGCGTTATGCGTCGGTCAATGTTAAGGCATACGAACTCACCTACTTTATGATGTTGTTTGGCGCTGTCACTTTCAACGGTATTTACCTCTTTGTGTTGTTTGTGGAAGGAAGACCATTTGATTATGTCAGTAATTTATTTTTTATTGAACTGCTAGTGCCCATACTTTATCTTGGTGTTGCGGCATCGATTGGCGGGTTCTTTTTAGTTAACTACACGTTAGGAAAACTTGAAGCACATGTTTCAAGCATTTATGCGAATCTAGCAACGGTGACTGCGATTTTAGCGGGTACCTTTATTTTACGCGAACCGATTTTTTGGTATCACTATCTTGGTGGTGTGATGATTATCACAGGTGTCTATGGAACAGTACGATTAAATCGTGGGATAAAACGAATGAAAACAAACGGCTAAGGGTTAGCCGTTTTTTATTTAGAAATGTTTACAAAAAATTCTTTATAGTTGAAATCAAAAAGCGTTTCGCCTTATGCTATAATAAAAAATGACTACAAGAGTGTTTTTTTGTAGCGTAACAGACTACTTATTTTACAGAAAGCGGTGACACTATGAGTCAAAAATATTCATCCATTCATGATGAGGCTTTGAACAAACGAAATTTGTACATATTTGTTACGTTTTTAGCGGTTTTATTGCTTATCTCAAGCTTTAATTTCGGCTATCGTGTTTTTGCGATTGCAGCAGTCGCTTATGCTGTAACGTTTATAATTGAACTGCTCTATGCAAAGATGCGTAAACAACCCATTGACCGTACATGGTTTATAACGCCCATGGTGCTTACGTTACTCTTACCAGCGAATATACCTTTATGGATTGCTGGTGTTGGGGCAGCGACAGGGATTTTCTTTGGGAAGATTATTTTCGGAGGAACCGGAAAAAATATTTTCAACCCAGCCTTGGTCGGCGCACTATTTATTACGATCTCATTTATTAGCCCAATGACCACGCAATGGCCTGAAGTTGCGGGTAGTTTTACGACATGGTTAGGTCCTCTTGATGCAGCAGTTGGGGCGACACCACTGAACTTACTAAGTCGTGGGATGGACCCAGGCTATACGGTATGGCAGTTTTTAATTGGTCAAGGACCAGGTGCGATCGGTGAGACATTCCGTTTAGGGATTTTGCTCTTTGGTGGGGTGTTAATTGCGCTGAAAGTTGTTGACTGGCGTATTCCAATTGCCATGCTTAGTGCGGTATTTCTATTTACACTAATTGGTTATTTATTCGATCGTGAAACGTTTATTCATCCCCAATACAGTTTGGTTCTTGGTGGTGTGATGTTTGCAGCGTTTTTTGTGGCAACCGATCCAGTAACTGCGCCAATCAAACCATGGGGCAAAGTGTTTTATGGAATAGGGATCGGTTTAATTACGGTTATTATTCGTCATTACGCGGCATTCTTTGAAGGCGTTATGTTTGCCATCATTGTGATGAACGCCATTGCGCCTTTGTTTGATAACTGGCGCGATGGACCAGTGCCGGAACTTGAAAATCAAGAAGAGGAGGCGACTGCATGAACCGTCATGTAAAAACACTTGTTTTTGTTATTATGCTTGGTGCGATTACCTCAGGAACGTTGCTTGGAATGGATTATTGGACAGCGGACTATATAGCTGCAAATGAAGAGTATCAAGTTCGTTCAGCGGTGCTTGATGCCTACGGCATCAGTTACACACCAGGGAATGTTCATGATGTTTATGAGGAACGCGTTGAAGAGATTGTTATTGAATCCAATGGAGTGTCCTATACCTTTTACGTTGACCGTGAACACGGCAATGTAAGCTTTGGTTTTGAAGGTGGCGGTGTCTGGGGGCCAATTACTGGGATGTTGAGTTTAGAAGATGATTGGGTAACCATTCGTCAAGTCCGTGTATTGTCTCAAAGTGAAACACCAGGACTTGGTGGTGTCGTTGCTGAACGCGATTACCTTGCACAATACGTAGGGGTGGTCTTTGATGAAGAAAATGGAATCAATGTAACCCATAGTCCTGAAGGGGACGACAGTGAAGTTGATGCCATCACCGGTGGAACACGTACATCCAACGCGTTCCAAACCATCTTAAACGATACCTACTTTGACTATAAAGACGTGTGGGAAACATATATGAATGAAGGTGATGCATCATGAAACTAATCCGAATGAAATACACGAAATGGTTTAACATTTCACGCGACGGGTTATCAAAAAACAATCCAATTGTTATTGCTGTCTTAGGTATCTGTTCGGCGCTTGCGATTACCAACCGTGTTGATAACGCGATTGCGATGGGTATTGGGGTAACCTTTGTTATTGTTGCCTCGTCTTCGGTGATTTCCTTAATTCGTAATTTTGTGCCGTCAAAAGTACGCATGGTGACGTATATGGTTATTATTTCAACATTTGTTATTTCGGTTCAAATGTTTTTAGAAGCTTTCTTCCCGAATCAAGCAAGTGAACTTGGGGCTTATGTCGGACTCATTATTACAAACTGCATCGTCATGGGTCGTTCAGAGGCATTTGCGATTAAAAATCCAGTGAAGTATTCGATTGTTGATGGGTTTGCGAATGGTTTTGGGTATATGTTTGTGCTCATATTTATTGCGATTATTCGTGAGAGTTTAGCCTTTGGAACCATTCTTAACTACCGCGTTATGCCTGAAGGTTGGACAAACTGGACGATTATGGCTATCGCACCGGGTGGATTTTTTGTACTCGGTATGTTTATTTGGATTTTCCGTGAACTATCCAATAACTTTGAGGAACAAGTATAATGAGCACGTTGACTAAGAAAGGAAGATTATAATGGGTAATTTATTTGAAATTTTTATTGGTTCGATTCTTGATCATAATATTGCACTTGCGTATATTCTTGGTATGTGTCCATTGATTGCAATCTCAACAAACTTGCGTAATGCAAAAGGGATGGGACTTGCTGTTATTTTCGTGGTCACATTAACAGGCATTATTAACTACCCTATTTATTTATTGTTGCAACGTTTTGATGTTGGTCATATTCACTTGTTAATCTTTATTACAACCATTGCCGCAACCGTTCAATTTTTAGAGATGTTTTTAGAGAAATTCTTCCCAAAACTTTACAATGCCTTTGGTATATTTTTGCCACTAATCACGGTAAACTGTGTGGTATTAGGGGTATCCTTATTCTTTGTAAACCGCGCATATAGCTTTGCACAAACGGCGGCATTCTCGTTTGGTTCAGGTGTCGGGTGGTTTGTGGCGATTGTTTTGGTCGCAGGGATTCGAGAAAAAATGGCGAAAACCAGCGATGTACCTCGTGGCCTTGCTGGCCGTGGTATTGTCTTTATAATTTTAGGCATTTTATCATTAGCGTTTGTCGGATTCACTGGTATGGCAAGCATCCAATAGGAGGGATATAGATGAATCACATTATATTAAACGCCATTAATCCATTTGTTCCAATTATACTTATTGGTGTCTTGATCATCATTACACTTATTTTAATTCTTGCTGAACGTTTGCTCGGTGGTGGTGGCGATAAAGTTATCCGCATCAATAAGAAAAAAGAATTGCCTGTTCAAGGTGATGATACATTGTTAAATGTGTTGACACAAAACAAAATCTTTATTCCATCCGCCTGTGGTGGAAAAGCAACATGTGGTTTCTGTAAAGTCCGTGTTCTCGAAGGTGGCGGCGAGATGAAACCAACAGAAGAACCATTCATGAGCAAAGATGAAATAGAACGTAACGTGCGCTTATCTTGCCAAGTTAAGGTTCGAGAAGACATGGACATTGCGATTCCAGAAGGCTTATTAGAGGCTCAAGAGTATGTCGGTGAAGTGGTTAAGGTTGAAACATTGACTTACGACATTAAACTTATTCGGTTTAAACTTATTGAGCCAAATAAGATGGAGTTCAAACCGGGTCAATACGCTCAACTTAAAGTGCCTGGTCTTGATGTCATCCGTGCGTATTCGATTGCCTCGGATCCTAAAGACACACAAAACATTGAACTAATCGTGCGCTTAGTACCAAAAGGTTTAGCTACAACGTTCGTTCATAGAGCCATGCTTACTGGCGATAAAATTATCTTAACGGGCCCATATGGGGATTTCTATCTACGTGAAGATTCAGACCGTGACATGATTATGATTGCGGGAGGGTCTGGAAAAGCACCGATACGCTCCATTCTTTACCGCTTAAAAGATCTTGGAATGCCGAGAAAAGTAAAGTATTTCTTTGGCGCAAAATCCAAACGCGACTTATATTACAGTGAAGAATTTGAGCAACTTGAAAAAGAGTTTGACAACTTTGAATACATTCCGGCTTTATCGGAACCTCTTGATGAAGATGACTGGCAAGGTGAAGTGGGATTGATTACCGATGTTGTCGACCGTATGACGGATGATTTAAGTGAAGCAGAAGCTTACCTATGTGGATCACCAGGCATGATTTTTGCCTGCATAAAGGTTCTTGAGAAACACGATATTAAAGATGAAAATGTCCTCTTTGATAAGTTTGATTAATAAAAATTTAAAAGGGGCTGTAATGAAACAAAAATCATGATACCGCCTAACTAACGAAAAAAACCGGCTCTTTCGAGACCGGTTTTTTCGTTATATTATAGGACCTAAGTAAGGTTATTTCTTTACAGTCCATCTATATTATTCAGTTAGAGGTTCATCGATATCAATATCGACAACGGTTGAATCAATATGACTATAAGTGACATAGTATTCGACAGTGTATTGACCCATACGGATTTGAACGTATAAATCAAGAGAGTCTTCATTTAAAGTGAGAACATAGCGATTAAATACACCATCCATTGGAATCTGTGCTTGTAAGTCCGCGAAATGTTCTGATTTTAAGGTGTACTGATTCCCATCAACATTGAACCAACTTGTAAAGAAACCAAGGGGCAACTGTCGTCGTTGGGAGTGTTGAGCAACGAAACTTTCAAACGCGCGCTTACCATAATCGTCACCAATCCATTCATCTTCTTGCAGTTCATACATCATGTATTTTTCTTCTTCAGTAACAAACATGTATAGAATAATCGGATCGACTAAGACGTCATTATCAAGTTCCATGTAAAGGTGATTGTTTTCTTTTTCAACCAAAATCGAGCGGTTAAATTCACTATCTGCGTATACACGGGTAAACTCGGTATGGCTATCCGCATAGATAATGTTTTTAAGCTTAGTATGAAGGGCAGTGTTTTCATCAAACTCTTCAAAGATGGCTCGAACTTCAATGTCGGTGGTTACATTGGTATAATCACGATCCCAGCCAACAAAGTGATACCCTTGAACCCAAGGTCTTCGTGGGTCATTAACAGAACCACCAGGCTCCACTGTTGAAGTCCGTAAGACTTCGTCATTTAACCCTAAAAACGTCACGGTATAAGTGCTCGGTTCATCGTCGTTTTCATCGTCGTTATTTGCGTCTGTACAGGCACTTAAAATACCTATGGCAAACACAAACAATAGCATTAATAGTAACTTCTTTTTCATGTTTTCACATCCTAGTTTGTATTAACTTCAACTCACATTTTATCACAATAAAGATAAAACAAAAGTGATTTATCTAAATTAACAAATATTCCACCTAAAATGCAAAAATGAGTATGGTATAATACGTCTAACAAACAACGAGGTGATGAAATGCAATGGAAAGACGTTACGTATAATCTTGAACAGCATGATACATCAAGTCCCAATAAACTCTATAAATCCTGGTTAACCCATATACGCAAGACCATGCCAGTCCTTGAATCACTATGCATAGAAGATAGCCAATCCTATGATTATCAAACCCAAGTCTATCCAATCATGAAAAAAGCATGGTTAGATCGCTTAATCATCGACGAAGTGCGTGAAACCTTTAATGTACTTAGTGGCTTTATTGAAAAGCGGTTTACAGAAGCCTTTGGCGTTATAGATGTCACGATTGTTTTGTATCCCGGTTTATGCAATGGGGCAGGCTGGGTTACACCCATTAATGAAAAAATGCATATCTTGCTTGGCATCGAGAAAATTGTTGAACTTAAGTGGACATCGATGGAGAAACTTTTTGACCTTATTAATCATGAACTTGGACATGTCTTGATGATTAACGCGCGGAAACAAAAGGAAGAATCGTATTCAACCGAACCTTTTAAAAGTGTCTTTCAATTGTTTAGCGAGGGAGTTGCAGAATACGTTTCACAAACCTTAAGCCCAAATGAAAATATTCGTGGTAAAGCATGGGGTAGTTGGTGTCAAGCAAGTCATGACCGCATTGCGGATACCTTTTTAACACGGCTTGAAGATAAAGCATCAACACAAGACTTCTTTGGGGATTGGGTAACGCTCTTTGGTAAGAGCGATCTTGGTTATTATTTGGGCCAACAGTTCGTAAACAGTTTACTGGATAAGTGGTCACTCGAAGAGGTTTTGGTTCTGCCTATTGAAACGCTTCACGACGCCTTAATAGTGTATCTAAAAAAGTC
>SLQR01000052.1 GCA_007131405.1 Candidatus Izemoplasma sp. | reverse complement strand
TGTGGATAATGAAGCATTTCGTGGGTTTTTGGAAATGGTGTTTGCGTGGCTTCAAGAGAGCGTCTATATTGACTCAATCGAAGAAGCATTTGAAGATTTCGAACAATACGGGGTCACCCTTGAAGTTGTGTTTGGGTGGTTAGGGGCTGTGTTTGCGGGACTCTTCAGTGTTACCACAAGCATTATTCGTATTATTTTTACAATGATTTTAACACCCGTGTTCATGTATTATCTAATTAAAGATCGAACCCAAATTTTTGAAGGCCTTATCGGATTATTCCCATCTAAAAGTCAACCGCACGCAAAAGCGTTAGGATTAAAAAGTGACGAAGTCATACGAGGGTACTTTATTGGGCATGGAATCGTTATGATCTTTATTACGATATTCTTTATGATTACGTACACAATTTTATCGTTGTTCATCCCTGGATTCACTGTATTTCATGCCTTGCTTTTTGCCCTTGTGATGGGACTGTTTAGTATCATTCCTTACTTAGGGGTTTGGATTAGTATGGCAATGCCCATTATCATGTTTTTAACGTTGCATTTTGAAGCGAGCAATCCTGGTTCAATTTACATTATCGGTATTATGATGATTTTTGTGTTAAACATCATCGAAGAGATTTTAGAGAGCACGCTTGTGCAACCAAACGTGTTTAGTCGACAAGTTCGTATCCATCCACTTGCGGTCTTGTCAAGTTTCTTGTTCTTTGGGGCTTTATTTGGCTTAGCAGGCGTTATTTTAGCTGTCCCAATCGCTGGAACCATTAAGGTAACTATTCACTATTTTAAAGAACTTAATCAAGACAAACCAGATAAAAAAACAGAACAATAAAGGGGATAAAAGCATGAAATTATACTATCGATTTTATCAAAAAATAATGAAGGGACTTGCCCATGTTTTGCCTTGGCGTGAACCAAAAGTGATTAAAGGCAAAGGCTCTGTACGTGAAACAGCGACGATTTTGACGCAAAAGGAAATAACGCGCGTATTAATCATCACGGATCAAGACCTTGAGTCGCTCGGTCTTTTAGATGAACTAAAATCAAGCTTAAAGAGTCATGCGATTCATTATGCGTTGTTTGACCAAACCGTTCCCAATCCGACCATCGACAATATTGAAACCGCTTTAGCAGTTTATAAGCAAGATTACTGTCAAGCAATCATTGCCTTTGGTGGTGGGTCACCGATTGATTGCGCAAAAGGTGTCGCGGCGCGTGTGGCTAGACCAAAAAAATCAATAGAACAAATGAAAGGACTCTTGAAAGTTCGACATAAAACACCATTGCTTATCGCCATTCCAACCACGGCTGGAAGCGGCAGTGAAGCAACAATTGCGGCCGTTATAAGCAACCCTAAAACGCATGAAAAATACGCCATTAATGACTTAGCTTTAATGCCTAATGTGGCTGTGCTTGATCCTGAACTTACGGTTAATTTACCAGCTAAACTAACCGCAACAACAGGGATGGATGCCTTAACGCATGCCGTTGAGGCCTATATTGGTAAAAGCAACACAAAGAAAACGCGGCTTGCAAGCAAAAACGCCATTAAACGCATTCATCAATCGCTTGAAGAAGTCTATCAGAATCCATCTAATCTTGAAGCGCGTATGCAAATGCAAGAAGCAGCGCACGAGGCTGGAATCGCCTTTACCCGAGCTTACGTTGGGTATGTGCATGCCATTGCGCACACCTTAGGAGGGTTTTACAACACCCCACACGGTCTTGCGAATGCCGTTATTTTACCGCATGTTTTAACCTACTACGGAAAACACGTCTATACACCACTAAGTGAACTTGCGGATCTGCTTAGTCTAACCGCACCTAGTGAATCGAAACAAGTGAAAGCCGAAGCGTTTATTGATTGGATTAAGGCGTTAAATAAAACATTTAACATTCCAACAACGCTTAACGCCATTCAAGAAGACGATATCACTGCCATGGTTGAGCGTGCTTACCAAGAAGCGCATCCACTCTACCCCGTCCCTAAGATTCTTACGCGTCACGATTTTCATACGCTTTATCAAATAATTAGCGAGTAACATAAAGCACTATGCCTCACAATAAGTCAAAGAATGGAGGCTTTACGATGAGCGATAAAAAAGCAAAACGACTGTTTAATGTGATTGCGCCAATTTATGGGTGGTTTTACAAAAGCCAAAAGAAGAAATACCAAGAAGTCATTGACAAAATGCACGACTCAATAAAGGTAGTAGATTATAAAACAGCGATTGATATTGGTTGTGGAACTGGGGCGCTTTGCTCTGTTTTAGCCGAAAACGGCTTAACGGTGACTGGCGTTGATCAAGCTGAAAAAATGCTTGACGTTGCGAAAAAGAAAACAAAAGGTCAACCAATCACGTTCATTGAGGCGGATGTCACTAGTGATACATTAATGTTTGATAGTAAGTCGTTCGATTTAGCGTTTACGACGTTTGTTGCGCATGGCATGGATGAAACGATGCGTAAGAAACTCTATACTGAGATGTGTCGTTTGGCAAAAGAATGGGTGATTATTCATGATTACAACAATACCCGAAAATGGTACATATCAACGGTAGAATGGTTTGAAGGCGGGGATTACGTTAACTTTATTGAAAACGCAGAAGCCGAACTTAAAGGGTATATGGAAGAACTTGAAAGTTGTTTTGATCAAGTTCAAGTAGTTGAGGTAAGTCCAAGGGCAAACTGGTACATATGCAAACCAAAAAGCAAATAATCTATGCAACGATCAACACGGCATTCCAACGATTGACTAAAGACGTGTCAATTAAAAGAATGCAGTTTTAATTCTTCACCCAAAACCGATATGAAATGGTATAATTAAAGTCGAGTAAACAGGGTAACTTTTATGATTAAATCCCTAAAAAAACGTACATGATGAGAAGGAGATTGAGCATGGAAAAATTAAACGAGCGGTTACCAAACGAAGCGAAAACCGTGTGGAGGATTCACGGCATCATTATCTTTGTGGTCTTGATGATGATGGTCGTCGCTTATGGCGTTATCCGACTATTTGTAAGTGAATTACCTTATTGGCCTATTTGGCTTGGCGTTGTTTTTGCAGGCATCATGGGTATTATCCATATCTTTATTACACCGCCCATTAAAATGATGTACTGGGGTTATGAACTTCGTGAAGAAGAAATTGATATACAATACGGGTTAATTGTCATTCGCCGCACCTTAATTCCGATGACTCGCATCCAACATGTTGACACCGAACATGGACCGATTCAACGTCGCTTTAAACTTGCAACGCTTTCGATTTCAACCGCAGGCGGAAACCATAAGATTCCAGCTTTAAAAGAAGCCACAGCCAATGCATTAAGACAAGATATTGCACGGCTAGCGAACATGAGTGAGGATGAAGATGAATAAAAAACATCGTCAGCATCCACTCGCGATTGTGATAGGTGTCACAAAAGAGTTGAAAGGGTATCTTTTGCCACTCATTATCTTCTTTTTTCTGCGTTCACTCGGTGAAACAAGCGGGTCGTTTTTTGACCGGACGTTTGTGCTCTTTTTGTTTGTTACAATTGTGTTCAGCTTAGTCTTTGGTTTTTTGAGATGGTTCTTTTTTCGTTTTTCCTACACCTCAACAGCCATTGAAATATATTCTGGTGTATTCATCAAAAAGCACCGGACCATTAAGCGCACACGTATTCATACTATTAACTTAGAAGCAAATGTCGTCTGGCAGTCAATGCATTTAGTCGCATTAAAAATAGAAACACCAGGGAATTTAGATGAAGCTGAGGTGACCATTTCGGCAGTATCTAAAACACTTGCCCTTGACATGAAAAACACATTGGGTAATGACCACAAAGAGGACCAAGCTTCACCAGACGAACAGCATGCGATGCACTTAAACACAAAAACCCTCTTAACCGCTGGGGCAACATCTGGAAGTGTTGGGATTATCTTTGCGGTCGTGTTTGCATTGATTGCGCAACTGATGATGTTTATTCCAAGCCAGGTGATTGAGTTTGTTTCACGCTTTTTCACGCAAACCGATCTTGTGATACTTTTGAGTCTCTTTGTCGTTGGGATATTTTTATCGTGGAGCATTTCAATCGTACGCTACACACTGCAGTATGCCTATTTTGCCTTACGTGATACCACCGATTCCCTTGAGATAAAACGTGGCCTTTTTGTTCGACGCCATTTAACCATAAAAAAGCGCCGAATCCAAGCAGTTCTTATCATCGAAGGGCTCCTTAGACAACCCTTTAAGTACGCAACGATTCAACTTGTTGTTGCTGGTGGGGCATCCGAATCAAGCCAAAATGTAGTCATCCACCCCTTGATTAAGCGTACACATATTGACGATTTTGTAAACCACTATCTATCTGATTATGAGATCATTCAGGCTTTTAAACCATCGCCTAAAAGTGCACGCAAACGCTATCTAATACGATCTGGTTTTATCGGAGCTTTACCGTTTTCGTTTATGGTGATTCGTGTTGAATTCCTTTATGTTGCGCTACCTATTTTTGCGCTATCTCTTTGGCTTGGGTATATGCGCCACCGCGATGCAGGTTATGCCGTGACAGATAAAGCGTTCGCACTTCGCTTCCGTCGCGTTGCACGAACGCACGTCCATATTCCTAAACAGCGCATTCAAAGTTACCATTATCAAGCAAACCCTATGCAACGCTTGAAGCAATTACGTACCCTTTCAGCATCCG
Source organism: Candidatus Izemoplasma sp. (assembly GCA_007131405.1). Lineage (GTDB taxonomy): Bacteria > Bacillota_I > Bacilli_A > Izemoplasmatales > Izemoplasmataceae > SLQR01. The sequence continues at coordinate 1,339 of SLQR01000052.1, read as the reverse complement.
TCATGGCGGCACCGTCATCAATTGATTTTCATGTCAAAGATTTAGCGCTTGATGATGCGCTTTTAGTCCATAGATGGTTATCAAAGCAGCATAATTAACACCGTGTTTGGCCAAATTATTTACCCTATAATGTTGCGTTTTTTCATTGTTCACAGACGGTAAATTCGTGTATTACCCAAGAACAAGTCAATAAATGGTATAATAAACATAAGGAGTGATTGGATGAAAAAACTATTGTTTTTTATGCTTGGGTTTTTAGCGCTTATTGTTATCGCGATTCAAGTGATTACCGTAACCATTGATGAAACCGTCACAAAAGAAGACCTACCACAGGATGTTTATCAAACCACAACCCCATTTAACGCGGCCCATCATGCATTAGCATCTTATTTCGATCCAACTAACGATCAAGATGATTATACCGCTTTTGAAACCTTTATGAATTTTATGATGTATGATGCCATTAAAGAAAACATTAATGCGGATTACGATCCTTTATCGGATTGTGAAACCGATGCTTGTCAATACATCATAGTCACAGATTACGGGATCATCGATTATGCGTTTGCGACATTAACCGATGAAGACCAAATGGTGATAACGGTAAGTTTTAAACGTTCGAGTTATCCATCGGTAGAAACAGCGATACACCTTGTATTTGATCTTGAGGTAAATCATACGAATGCAAGCTTTACATTAACGTTAAACCACGCAAGAATTGCTGACCGTGTCATTTCTGAACGTATTTTAGATACTGTTATGTCTTATGTCGATAAAGAAGCCATTGAAGCAAGCATAACGTACGGAGAACTCGATTTAGACAATTACACTTACACCGCCTCACTATTAGACCTTGATTTTCAGCATTTCTTCCCTAAATCACGATAAGGTATTAAATGAGTGCATCATAGAAAAACAGAGTATAACTGATAAGATACCTCGAAAGTGGACACTATAAAAAAAGAGTACTCAAATCCATTATGCGTATTGGGTTATAGTGAGATACATTGGAGGTATTTTTATATGGAAAGAAAGCCGAAATTGAGGATGAAAGAAATGAGATACAGTGAAAAAATAACACAAAACAGTAGGTGGGATTAGACATTTGTGGTATAGTAGTTTGTACGGAATTTTGGAGGAATAAATATGAGAGAAAAAAACATTATCAATGTTGCCGTTATTGCGCACGTTGATGCAGGAAAATCAACCCTTGTTGATGCGTTATTAGGTCAAAGTGGTATCTTTAATGAAAACGATGAAATCATTGAACAAGTCATGGATAGCAACGATTTAGAACGCGAACGTGGAATTACTATCTATTCAAAAAACTGCGCCATTG